>NZ_SZWV01000051.1:113967-148924 GCF_005280945.1 Citrobacter sp. wls718 | reverse complement strand
CGATGTGCAGTCCGGCGTGCTGGACATTATCTTCCGCATTGCCGATGACCAGGGGCTGCTGCTGCTCGATTTCAAAGACCTGCGGGCTATCACTCAGTACATCGGCGATAACGCCAAATCCTTCCAGAATCAGTACGGCAATATCAGTAGCGCCTCGGTCGGGGCTATCCAGCGCGGGCTGCTGTCGCTGGAGCAACAGGGCGCGGCGCACTTCTTTGGCGAGCCGATGCTGGATATCAAAGACTGGATGCGCACCGACGCCAGCGGCAAGGGGATAATCAACATCCTTAGCGCAGAAAAACTGTACCAGATGCCCAAACTGTACGCCGCCAGCCTGCTGTGGATGCTCTCCGAGCTGTACGAGCAGTTGCCGGAAGCGGGCGATCTGGAAAAACCCAAGCTGGTGTTCTTCTTCGACGAAGCCCATCTGTTGTTCAACGATGCCCCGCAGGTATTGCTGGATAAAATCGAACAGGTGATCCGCCTTATCCGCTCGAAAGGCGTCGGTGTGTGGTTCGTGTCGCAAAACCCCGCCGATATTCCGGACAACGTGCTCGGTCAGTTGGGTAACCGCGTGCAGCACGCCCTGCGCGCATTTACCCCCAAAGACCAGAAGGCGGTGAAAACCGCGGCACAAACCATGCGTGCCAATCCGGCATTTGATACCGAAAAAGCCATTCAGGAACTGGGGACCGGCGAGGCGCTAATCTCGTTCCTCGATGCCAAAGGCAGTCCGTCGGTGGTGGAGCGGGCGATGGTGATTGCGCCGTGCTCGCGCATGGGACCGGTAACCGACGATGAGCGTAACGGGCTGATTAATCACTCCGCGCTGTACGGCAAATATGAAGAAGAGGTTGACCGTGAGTCGGCCTATGAGCGCTTACAGCAAGGCGTGCAGGCCAGTACTGAGCAGCAAAACACACCACCCGCCAACGGCAAAGCGGTCGCAGTGGACGACGGTATTCTCGGCGGGCTGAAGGATATCTTGTTTGGCAGCACCGGGCCGCGCGGCGGCAAGCGTGATGGTGTGGTGCAGAGCGTGGCGAAAAGCGCGGCGCGTCAGGTCACCAATCAGATTATTCGTGGCATGTTGGGAAGTTTGATGGGCGGAAGAAAACGCTAGTACCTGTGTTACTTTGCCAGATAAGGCATTAACGCCTTATCTGGCCTCCGGGTCCTGAGTAGGCCGGATAAGCGCAGCGCCATCCGGCACTGCGTGTGACGTTGCCGGATGGCGGGCTGTAATTACGATTTACGCAGCATCAGCCACAGGCTTATCAGGAAGAAGCTGGCACTTGGCAGCAGCGCCCCGATAATCGGTGGAATACCGTATACCAGCGTCAGCGGACCAAAGATCTGGTCCAGCACGTAGAACACGAAACCGAAGCTAATCCCCGTCACTACACGCACGCCCATCGGCACACTACGCAGCGGGCCAAAGATGAACGACAGCGCCATCAGCATCATCACCGCCACGGACAGCGGCTGGAAGACTTTGCTCCACATATTGAGCTGGTAGCGTCCGGCGTCCTGGCCGCTGGACTTCAGGTACTTCACGTAATTATGCAGACCGCTGATCGACAGCGCATCCGGATCCAGCGCCACGACACCGAGTTTGTCTGGCGTGAGGTTGGTCTTCCAGGTGCCGCTCACGGTTTGTGAACCGGTAACCTGCTTCGGATCCTGCAGGTTGGACTCATCCACCTGCGACAGACGCCAGACCTTATTGTCTTTATCAAATTTGGCAGAAGCCGCATAGCGCACGGACTGCAAACGACGCTGGTCGTTAAAGGTATAAATACTGATACCCCCTAACTCTTCGTCGCCTTTCACCCGCTCAATGTAGACAAAGCTGTCGCCGTCTTTCGCCCACAGCCCTTGCTGGGTAGACAGCAGCGAGCCACCGTACATCTGCTGTGCGCGGTAGTTACGCGCCATCTGTTCACCCTGCGGCGCAACCCATTCCCCGATGGCCATCGTCAACAGCACCAGCGGAATAGCGGTTTTCATCACCGACAGCGCAACCTGCATGCGGGTAAAACCGGACGCCTGCATCACCACCAGTTCACTGCGCTGGGCCAGCATGCCCAATCCCAGCAGCGCGCCTAGCAGCGCCGCCATCGGGAAGAAGATCTGAATGTCTTTAGGGGCACTGAGCAGCGTATACAGCCCGGCCCCCATCGCGTCGTAGCTCCCCTGCCCGGCCTTTTTCAACTGGTCAACAAACTTGATGATGCCGGAGAGCGACACCAGCATGAACAACGTCATCATGATGGTGGTAAAAATGGTTTTACCGATATAGCGGTCAAGTACACCAAAGGGCTGCATTATACCGCTCCTTTACGCAGAAAACGGGCACGCAAGCGGCGCACAGGCACCGTATCCCACAGGTTAAGCGCAATCGCCAGAGCCAGATAACTCAGGTTAACCGTCCACATCCAGAACACTGGATCCAGTTTCCCTTTGCCGCCGTTCGACTTCAGTGAGGTCTGGATCAGGAAGAACATCAGATACAGCAGCATGGCGGGCAGCATCGACAGTACGCGTCCCTGACGTGGATTCACCACACTCAGCGGTACCACCATCAGCGCCATCATCGCCACCGTGAATACTAACGTGATACGCCAATGCAGCTCCGCACGGGCGCGATCGGTGTCAGTCGTCCACAGCGTGTGCATGTCCATCTGGTCGGTGTCGTTCGGATCCAGCGCCACGGCCTGATGGCCGATAATCGCCTGATAGTCCTTGAAGTCGGTAATGCGGAAGTCACGCAGCAGCGCGGTCCCTTCAAAGCGCGTACCTTCGTTCAGCGACACCACCTGGGAGCCATCGCGCAGTTGCGTCAGATGTCCGGAATCGGCCACGACCACGGAAGGACGGGCGTTACCTTTTGGGCGGATCTGCGCGAGGAACACATCTTTGAAATTACTGCCATCGACGCTTTCGATAAACAGCACCGAGCTGCCGTTAGTGGCCTGCTGGAACTGTCCCTGCGCGAGTGCCGCCATGCCGGGGTTCGCTTTCGCTTCCGCCAGCACTTCGTCCTGATGCTTTGAAGACCAGGGCCCCGCCCACATCACGTTGATCGCCGCAAAGATACTGGTAAACAGCGCCAGCACCATCGCCGCTTTCACCAGTACGGCCTTACTCAGCCCGCAGGCGTGCATCACCGTAATTTCACTTTCGGTATACAGTTTGCCCAGCGTCATGAGCAGCCCGAGGAACAGGCTTAATGGCAAGATAAGTTGCGCCATTTCTGGCACGCCCAGCCCCAGCAGCGAGAGCACCAGATTTGCCGGGATGTCACCGTCAACCGCCGCACCGAGGATCCTGACCAGCTTTTGACAAAAGAAGATCAACAGCAGGATGAATAGGATCGCAAGTTGGCTTTTGAGCGTTTCCCGTACCAGATATCTTATGATTATCACTTTAAATACGCCCGTAAAAACCCGTCTTTTGCAGGAAAATAGCTTGTTTCATGGCTTAAACGTCATTTATTCTCTTGAGTCGTCGAAATCGTCGCTAAGATCATTATACTCAACGGATCCACCTCTCAGAAATTGTTCTGACGTGCCAATGCCGTAATAACGTTAAGATTAACACGAAGTCACCGCAACAGCGGGTATGAGTTACGAAAGCTTGCAATTCTATCCGTAGCCACCGCCGTTGTCTTTAAGATTCAGGAGCGTAGTGCATGGAGTTCAGTGTAAAAAGCGGTAGCCCAGAGAAACAGCGGAGTGCCTGCATCGTCGTGGGCGTCTTTGAACCACGCCGCCTTTCTCCGATTGCAGAGCAGCTCGATAAGATCAGCGACGGGTACATCAGCGCCCTGCTGCGTCGTGGCGAACTGGAAGGCAAACCGGGTCAGACCCTGTTGCTACACCACGTTCCTAACGTTCTGTCTGAGCGCATTCTTCTCATTGGTTGTGGCAAAGAGCGTGAGCTTGATGAGCGCCAGTACAAGCAGGTTATTCAGAAAACCATCAATACTCTGAATGATACCGGCTCCATGGAAGCCGTCTGCTTCCTGACCGAACTGCACGTTAAAGGCCGTAACAACTACTGGAAAGTGCGTCAGGCTGTCGAGACAGCACAAGAGACCCTCTACAGTTTTGATCAGTTGAAGACCAACAAAAGCGAGCCACGTCGCCCGCTGCGTAAAATGGTGTTCAACGTCCCTACCCGCCGTGAACTGACCAGCGGCGAGCGCGCCATTCAGCACGGCCTGGCGATTGCCGCCGGTATTAAAGCCGCGAAAGATCTCGGCAACATGCCGCCGAACATCTGTAACGCAGCGTACCTGGCTTCTCAGGCGCGTCAACTGGCCGACAGCTACAGCAAAAATGTCGTCACGCGCGTCATTGGCGAGCAGCAGATGAAAGAGCTAGGTATGCACTCTTATCTTGCCGTCGGCCAGGGTTCGCAGAACGAGTCCTTGATGTCGGTTATCGAGTACAAAGGCAACCCGTCAGAAGACGTGCGCCCGATTGTGCTGGTCGGTAAAGGGCTAACCTTTGACTCCGGCGGTATTTCCATCAAGCCTGCCGAAGGCATGGATGAAATGAAATACGACATGTGCGGCGCGGCGGCAGTGTACGGCGTGATGCGCATGGTGGCGGAACTTCAGTTACCCATCAACGTTGTCGGCGTGCTGGCGGGCTGTGAAAACATGCCAGGCGGGCGCGCGTATCGTCCGGGTGATGTGTTAACCACCATGTCCGGTCAGACTGTTGAAGTACTGAACACCGATGCCGAAGGCCGCCTGGTGCTGTGCGACGTGTTAACCTATGTCGAGCGTTTCGAACCTGAAGCGGTCATCGACGTCGCCACCCTAACCGGTGCCTGCGTGATTGCGCTGGGTCATCACATCACTGGCCTGATGTCGAACCACAACCCGCTGGCGCACGAGCTGATTGGCGCGTCCGAACAGGCGGGCGATCGCGCATGGCGTTTACCGCTGGGTGATGAGTTCCAGGAACAGCTGGAGTCCAACTTCGCAGATATGGCGAACATCGGCGGACGCCCTGGCGGCGCGATTACCGCTGGCTGCTTCCTGTCGCGCTTTACCCGTAAGTACAACTGGGCACACCTCGACATCGCGGGAACCGCCTGGCGTTCAGGAAAAGCCAAAGGTGCAACCGGTCGTCCGGTGGCGCTGCTGTCGCAGTTCCTGCTCAATCGCGCCGGGTTTAACGGCGAAGAGTAAGTTTGCTTGATTGCCGGATGGCGCCGCAAACGCGTCTTATCCGGCCTACAGTGAGTATTTAACCGTAGGCCGGATAAGCGTAGCGCCATCCGGCTTTGCATTTAAATCCACAACAAGAAGCCCCATATTATGAGAAACGCAACGTTCTATCTTCTGGATAACGACACACAACAAGATGGCTTAAGCGCCGTTGAACAACTGGTGTGTGAAATTGCCGCAGAACGTTGGCGCGCGGGCAAGCGCGTACTGATCGCCTGTGAAGACGAAAAACAGGCTATTCGGCTGGATGAAGCGCTGTGGGCAAGACCGGCAGAAAGCTTCGTGCCGCATAATCTGGCGGGGGAAGGTCCGCGTGGTGGTGCTCCGGTCGAAATAGCCTGGCCAGAAAAACGCAACAGCAGCCCACGCGATCTGCTGATCAGTTTGCGCGTCGGCTTTGTAGATTTTGCCACCGCTTTCACAGAAGTGGTAGACTTCGTCCCTTATGAAGATTCTTTGAAACAATCGGCACGCGAGCGCTACAAAGCTTACCGCGTGGCTGGTTTTAACCTGAATACGGCAACCTGGAAATAATGGAAAAGACATACAACCCACAAGATATCGAACAGCCGCTTTACGAGCACTGGGAAAAGCAGGGCTATTTCAAACCTAACGGCGATGAAAGCAAAGAGTCCTTCTGCATCATGATCCCGCCGCCGAACGTCACCGGCAGTTTGCATATGGGTCATGCTTTCCAGCAAACCATCATGGACACCATGATTCGCTACCAGCGCATGCAGGGTAAAAACACCCTGTGGCAGGCCGGTACCGACCACGCGGGTATCGCCACCCAAATGGTGGTTGAGCGTAAGATTGCCGCTGAAGAAGGTAAAACCCGTCACGACTACGGTCGCGATGCGTTTATCGATAAAATCTGGCAGTGGAAAGCGGAATCCGGCGGCACCATCACCCGTCAGATGCGCCGTCTGGGCAACTCCGTGGACTGGGAGCGCGAGCGCTTCACCATGGACGAAGGTCTTTCCAATGCCGTGAAAGAAGTCTTTGTTCGCCTGTACAAAGAAGACCTGATTTACCGTGGCAAGCGCCTGGTAAACTGGGACCCGAAACTGCGCACCGCCATCTCCGATCTGGAAGTAGAAAACCGCGAGTCAAAAGGCTCAATGTGGCACATCCGCTATCCGCTGGCTGACGGCGCAAAAACCGCAGACGGGAAAGATTATCTGGTGGTCGCCACCACGCGTCCGGAAACCGTGCTGGGCGATACCGGTGTGGCCGTCAACCCGGAAGATCCGCGTTATAAAGATCTGATTGGCAAATTCGTTATCCTGCCGCTGGTTAACCGCCGTATTCCGATTGTTGGTGATGAACACGCCGATATGGAAAAAGGCACCGGCTGCGTGAAGATCACCCCGGCGCACGACTTTAACGACTATGAAGTCGGTAAACGTCACGGCCTGCCGATGATCAACATCCTGACCTTTGACGGCGACATCCGCGAAACCGCGGAAGTGTACGACACCAAAGGCGAAGAATCTGACGTCTATTCCAACGCGATCCCGGCTGAGTTCCAGAAGCTGGAGCGCTTTGCCGCACGTAAAGCGGTGGTTGCCGCTATCGACGCGCTGGGCCTGCTGGAAGAGATTAAACCGCACGACCTGACCGTGCCTTACGGCGACCGTGGCGGCGTGGTTATCGAACCGATGCTAACCGACCAGTGGTACGTCCGTGCCGACGTGCTGGCAAAACCGGCGGTAGAAGCGGTTGAGAACGGCGACATTCAGTTCGTGCCGAAGCAGTACGAAAACATGTACTTCTCCTGGATGCGTGATATCCAGGACTGGTGTATCTCCCGTCAGCTGTGGTGGGGTCACCGCATCCCGGCCTGGTATGACAACGACGGCAACGTCTATGTCGGCCGTACCGAAGACGAAGTGCGTCAGGAAAACAACCTCGGCGCCGACGTTGCGCTGCGTCAGGACGAAGACGTTCTCGACACCTGGTTCTCCTCCGCGCTGTGGACCTTCTCTACGCTGGGTTGGCCGGAAAACACCGACGCGCTGCGTCAGTTCCACCCAACCAGCGTGATGGTTTCTGGCTTCGACATCATCTTCTTCTGGATTGCCCGCATGATCATGATGACCATGCACTTCATCAAAGATGAAAACGGCAAGCCGCAGGTTCCGTTTAAGACGGTCTACATGACCGGTCTGATTCGTGACGACGAAGGCCAGAAGATGTCCAAGTCCAAGGGTAACGTTATCGACCCGCTGGATATGGTTGACGGTATTTCCCTGCCGGACCTGCTGGAGAAACGTACCGGCAACATGATGCAGCCGCAGCTGGCTGAGAAAATTGCTAAACGTACCGAGAAGCAGTTCCCGGACGGCATCGAGCCGCACGGTACCGACGCCCTGCGTTTCACCCTGGCGGCACTGGCCTCAACCGGTCGCGATATCAACTGGGATATGAAGCGTCTGGAAGGTTACCGTAACTTCTGTAACAAGCTGTGGAACGCCAGCCGCTTTGTGCTGATGAACACTGAAGATCAGGATTGCGGCTTCAACGGCGGCGAAATGGCCCTGTCGCTGGCGGACCGTTGGATTCTGGCGGAATTCAACCAGACCATCAAAGCGTACCGCGAGGCACTGGATAACTTCCGCTTCGATATCGCCGCGGGCATTCTGTACGAGTTCACCTGGAACCAGTTCTGCGACTGGTACCTGGAGCTGACCAAGCCGGTCATGACCGGTGGTTCTGAGTCTGAGCTGCGCGGCACCCGCCATACGCTGGTAACCGTGCTGGAAGGTTTGCTGCGCCTGGCGCACCCAATCATCCCATTCATCACCGAAACCATCTGGCAGCGAGTGAAGGTTATTTGCGGTAACACTGCCGACACCATCATGCTGCAGCCGTTCCCGGAATACGATGCGGCGCAGGTAGATGAAGCCGCGTTGGCCGATACCGAATGGCTGAAGCAGGCAATCGTGGCCATCCGTAACATCCGTGCGGAAATGAACATCGCGCCGGGCAAACCGCTGGAGCTGCTGCTGCGTGGTTGCAGCGAAGCCGCGATGCGTCGTGTGAACGACAACCGTAGCTTCTTGCTGAACCTGGCACGTCTGGAAAGCATCACCGTGCTGCCTGCTGATGATAAAGGTCCGGTTTCCGTGACTAAAATTATCGACGGCGCCGAGCTGCTGATCCCGATGGCTGGCCTGATCAATAAAGAAGATGAGCTGGCACGTCTGGCGAAAGAAGTGACCAAAATCGACGGTGAGATTGGTCGCATTGAAGCCAAACTGTCCAACGAAGGCTTTGTCGCACGCGCGCCGGAAGCGGTGATCGCTAAAGAGCGTGAGAAGCTGGAAGGTTACGCTGAAGCGAAAGCGAAGCTGATTGAACAGCAGGCGGTTATTGCCGCGCTGTAAAGCTGTTTGCCGGATGGCGCTACGCTTATCCGGCAAAAAGGCACCGTCATCGTAGGTCGGATAAGCGTAGCGCATCCGACGCCGCAGACGATAAAAGCCTCTGACGCACTCGCCCAGAGGCTTTTTATTGAATTATCCTCGCTTGCGCTTTCCCTCTCCGCAGTGGTATTAACTGCATATGTCCCACTTTTACGTCATGAGTTCGCTATGAGTGTCATTACACCTGTCTCGGCGACGCTGCGTCGCATTGCTGCCGACGATAACACCGCCATTGCCCACGTGATCCGCCAGGTCTCCGCCGAATACGGTTTGACCGCTGATAAAGGTTACACGGTGGCTGACCCTAATCTCGATGAGTTATTCCAGGTATACAGCCAGCCGGGTGCGGCCTATTGGGTGGTTGAACAAAATGGGCAGGTCGTCGGTGGCGGTGGCGTTGCGCCATTAGGCTGTAGCGAGCCGGATATTTGCGAATTACAGAAGATGTACTTTCTGCCGAGCGTGCGTGGTCAGGGACTGGCGAAAAAGCTGGCGTTGATGGCTCTCGATCACGCCCGTGAGCAGGGATTTAAACAGTGCTATCTGGAAACCACCGAATTTCTGACCGAGGCGATTCACCTCTACGAACGTCTGGGCTTTGCGCATATTGCCGAGCCGCTGGGCTGCACGGGGCATGTAGATTGCGAAGTGCGGATGCTAAAACCCCTCTGACGTTAGGCAAAGGGGCAATACTGCGTTATTGCATTTCGGCTGAGAGCATCAGACGAATCACGCCGGCGGCGCGAGCGGTCGGCAATTTGAGAACCTGCGTCCACAGATCCTGAACCATATCGCAAGCCAGTTGCTCTTTACCCACACCTTTATTCGGGTCGGCCATGATTTGAATATCCGGCCCATAGCGCTGCACCAGTCCCGGACTAATGGCTTGCAGATCCTGAAGCGCCAGCTCTTTTTCTTCCGCCGTAACTGTATGTTTTCCCGGGCCGTAAGCCGCCTGCAGCATCGTCATGTCATTCGCCATACGGCGACTCATAATTTCACGTGGAATAAGCTGTACCGGGTTGATACCGCCCTTTACCGCCGGGAACAGGAAGCGAAAGCATTCGTCACCGCCTACTTTCGCTATCGCGTCAATTTGCGCGAGGTTCACCTGCATATAGGCAATCACGTTGGCATCGGGTGCCTGCTGTAAGCGCGCCATCTGGAACGTCAGGATCTGCGGCTGTATGGTGTCAATAATCTGCTGCTCGCTTTTCCCCGCCGTTTTCATCTCCACCGCCTGGTTGAGAATCGTCTGCCATAGCGCGGGTTCCTGCTCCTTAATGACCTCATAGACGGGCATTGTCAGCATTGCTTTCTCGAATTTCTGCGTTTCAGTCAGCCCATAGTCCGGACTTTCGCGCGGGATGAGATAGTGCGTATCAAACAGATTCCAGCCGATAATCGCCACGACAAAAATCACCGCACCGGAGACCTTACCTACCCAGCCCTTTTTACGACAGACGCCCACCACGGTCGCAATCACCGCCCCGATATAGCCTGCCAACAATACGTGTGCCCAGTTCATTCACCATCCTTTTTCATATCAATGCATATGGCGGGGATATATTCCCCCTTCAAGTGGTTTGATTATTGCGGCAGGCGCGATCGATTTCTAGCCACCAGATTTTAGCTACCGGGAAGGAGGAAGAGAGACACCGTACCAGAGAGTGGAGCTAGGCTGGCACGCCGCTATGAAAACGAAACTCATCGTCCGGTGATAAGATCAGGGATGCTTCCACCTCACCAAAAAACCGTACCCGGTCACTGATGTCATGGTCGGCCGCCTGCTGTGCCAACGCCAGATAATCCTGATAATGGCGCGCCTCTGAGCGCAGCAGCGACAGATAAAACGCCTGTAATTCATCATCCAGATACGGTGCCAGCGCGGCAAAACGCTCGCAGGATCGCGCCTCAATGTAGGCGCCGCAGATCAGCTTATCAATCAGCGTTAACGGCTCATGGGTACGGACTTCTTTAAGCATACCCTTGGCGTAACGACTGGCGGTCATTTTGATATACGGAATTTGGCGGCTTAGCATCGCTTCACGCACTTGCCAGAAGTGGTGTAGCTCTTCTTTGATCAGCAGCACCATGCTGTCGATAAGCTGTCGCCCCCACGGGTCGTCAGTCTGGGGCATGATGCTTTTGCTGATTTGCTTGTTCAGCAAGGTGAAATCCGGCTCTTCCCCTTCTCGGAAGGCAAAGGCTTCATAGGGTTTCAGCCACTCCAGCATCGCCTGCGATCCCTGCTTATCCGCAACATATTTACGCACCAGCAGCATCGCGGTTTGCGCCGCTTTCAGCTCGCAGACCAGATGGTCAGTCAGCAGCAGGGGAAGATTTGCCGGGTCGCGCGCTTTATCAAGCCAGGCCTCGGGCGTTTTGCAGTGCAGGAAATCCAGAATCGGGGAGAGTATTTGCGGGTAATCCATACGTTGTCCTTGCCCTACGGCAGCATGCGCCGCCGTAGGTCAGCAGATGACTTAGTGACGCACGCCGTCATCATCTTCGTCGACGAGATCGTCATCGTCGCCGTCTTCACCTTCTTCGCCGTTAGGGTCTTCAAAATAAGTGCCCCATCCGTCGTATTCCACGTCAAATTTTTCAGCCAGGTTCATCAGTTGTTCAACCTGAGTGTCAATCAGCTCGGCGTTCAGCGCACATTCACTGAGGATGTCACAGCAAATGACCGTGTCGCCTTCTTCCACTTCCAGCTCTTCCGGCTCGGTGACTTCATAACCCAGCTTGAAGGCTTCTACCGCTGCTTTTTCCAGGGTTTCAAAGTCATCCGCGGAAAGGTGATGCTCAATGGTATACAGCGCGTCAGGATCGCTACCATCTTCAAGTAACTCTTCAATAATCAAGCGTGTTTCTTCACGCTGTTCTTCCAGGTGTTCCGGGTTTGCCATGGCTCATATCCTCATAATGTCCTGCCGATACTCTTATTGTCACATACCGCTGACATTGCCTCCACCTTTCCAGGAAAGATTTGTTAAACAAGGTTGCAAATGAATAAACATACATATAAATTGAATTTTAATTCAATAAATGGCCTAAGCCATGTGAGGGAACCATGTCTGCATTTTATCAGAAGCACTTCTTGAAACTGCTCGATTTTACCTCTGCTGAACTCACGTCACTGCTGCAGCTCGCCGCCCGGCTCAAGGCGGACAAGAAAAACGGCACAGAGGTCGCTATGCTGACCGGTAAAAATATTGCGCTCATCTTCGAAAAAGACTCGACCCGTACTCGTTGCTCTTTCGAAGTTGCCGCTTACGATCAGGGCGCGCGCGTGACCTATCTCGGGCCAAGCGGCAGCCAGATTGGCCATAAAGAGTCGATAAAAGACACCGCCCGCGTACTGGGCCGCATGTATGACGGTATCCAGTATCGCGGCCACGGTCAGGAGGTGGTGGAGACGCTGGCCGAATATGCCGGGGTTCCGGTATGGAACGGATTGACCAACGAATTCCACCCCACCCAGTTACTGGCCGATCTGCTAACCATGCAGGAACACCTGCCGGGCAAAGCGTTTAATGAGATGACGCTGGTGTACACCGGCGATGCCCGTAACAACATGGGCAATTCAATGCTGGAAGCCGCCGCATTAACCGGGCTGGATCTGCGCCTGGTTGCACCACCGGCTTGCTGGCCAGAAGAGAGCCTGGTAGCCGAATGCAAAGCGCTGGCACAGAAAAACGGCGGTAATATCACCCTGACCGACGATATTGCGACGGGCGTGAAAGGTGCGGACTTCATTTATACCGACGTCTGGGTATCCATGGGTGAAGCCAAAGAGAAGTGGGCCGAACGAATTGCCCTGCTGCGTAACTATCAGGTCAACAGCGCGATGATGGCGCTAACCGGCAATCCGCAGGTGAAATTCCTGCACTGCCTGCCAGCATTTCATGATGACCAAACCACGCTGGGTAAACAAATGGCGCAAGAATACGGTTTGCACGGTGGGATGGAAGTAACCGATGAGGTCTTTGAGTCACCTGCCAGTATTGTCTTTGATCAGGCAGAAAACCGCATGCACACCATTAAAGCGGTGATGGTGGCGACATTAGCGAAGTGAGCGTGTAGATGAAAAGAATGCCGGATGGCGATGCTACGCATCTTATCCGGCCTACAACCGTGCTCCCGTAGGCCGGATAAGACGCTATTGCGTCGCCATCCGGCATCATAAAATCACTTATTCGACCAGCATTTTTACCACGGCTTTGCGCACCAGCGCAGGCGTACCTACCGCGCACAGCGGCTTATGCACTTCGCCCGGATAGAACACCACAAAATCACCTTCATTCAGCACCACCGTCTTCTCTTCCGCCCCTTCCGGCAAGAAAGCGATATCTTTGTCCGCCAGCCAGTCGGTTTCCGGCGTGCCCGCAGGCAGCGTGCTGAAGGTCATCCCTTCCTGGCCTTTTAGCAGGATCTGAATATCCAGATAACGGGCATGATACTCGGCGCGACGCTGCTCAAACGGCTCGGTCATATCTTCGGCGATCAGATAAAACAGGCGGCTACCGTCGATGTCATGTTTCCCTTTTTCGGTTGTGTCCGTCACGTGCGCTTTAATGTGTTCAATTGCCTGACGCAGCTCTTCCGGCAGCCATGCTTCCAGGTGATGAATATTGCCGATAATCATTTCAAACCCCTTAATTAAAACATTGTTTCATTTTAGTTGTTATACGAAAAATCCGTCTGCCATACCACTGCTATTTACCGATATTTTGCGTCAACGCATGTTTATCGCCTGCGGCGGTCTCCGCGGGCTTGGGTGAATGAATATTCATGAGAATCGTTTGCGATGAATAATTTGTGCATTATTCGCTTGATCCTATAACGTAGCTGAGTATAATCGCCGACAATTTGCCGGGAGGATCTATGGTTCAGTGTGTACGACATTTTGTCTTACCGCGTCTGAAAAAAGACGCTGGCCTGCCGTTTTTCTTCTCGTTGCTCATCATTCTAAGCCCCTCAATTGAGGGGCTTTTTTTTTGCCCAGGCGTCAGGAGATAAACATGGCTAACCCGCTCTATCAAAAACACATCATTTCCATAAACGACCTCAGCCGCGATGACCTCAATCTGGTACTCGCGACGGCGGCGAAACTAAAAGCCCACCCGCAGCCGGAGCTGTTGAAGCATAAGGTGATCGCCAGCTGTTTCTTCGAAGCCTCAACCCGCACCCGTTTATCTTTTGAAACCTCGATGCACCGTCTGGGCGCCAGCGTGGTGGGATTCTCTGACAGCAGCAACACCTCACTGGGCAAAAAAGGTGAAACGCTGGCTGACACCATTTCCGTAATCAGCACCTACGTCGACGCCATTGTAATGCGTCATCCGCAGGAAGGCGCCGCGCGTCTGGCCACGGAGTTCTCCGGCAATGTGCCGGTACTGAACGCGGGAGACGGCTCTAACCAGCATCCGACCCAGACGCTGCTGGACCTGTTCACCATTCAGGAAACGCAGGGTCGCCTGGACAATCTGCAAATTGCGATGGTGGGCGATCTGAAATATGGCCGTACCGTTCACTCTCTGACTCAGGCGCTGGCGAAGTTCGAAGGCAACCGCTTCTACTTTATCGCCCCGGATGCGCTGGCAATGCCGCAGTACATTCTGGACATGCTGAATGAAAAAGGTATCGCCTGGAGCCTGCACGGCACGATTGAAGAAGTGATGGCGGACGTAGACATCCTCTACATGACCCGCGTGCAAAAAGAACGCCTGGACCCGTCCGAATACGCCAACGTGAAAGCACAGTTCGTTCTGCGCGCCAGTGACCTGGAAGGTGCCAGAGAGAACATGAAGGTGCTGCACCCGCTGCCGCGCATCGATGAGATCACTCCCGACGTCGATAAGACGCCACACGCCTGGTATTTCCAGCAGGCAGGCAACGGCATCTTCGCCCGCCAGGCGTTACTGGCACTGGTACTGAATAGCGAACTGGCACTGTAAGAGGACATGACGATGACACACGATAACAAACTGCAGGTTGAAGCCATCAAACGTGGCACCGTGATTGACCATATTCCCGCACAGGTGGGTTTTAAGCTGCTGACACTATTCAAACTGACAGAGACCGATCAGCGTATCACCATCGGCCTGAACCTGCCGTCCGGTGAGATGGGGCGTAAAGACCTGATCAAAATTGAAAATACCTTCCTGACCGACGAGCAGGTCAACCAGCTCTCGCTGTACGCCCCGCAGGCCACGGTAAACCGCATTGATGACTATGACGTGGTGGGTAAATCACGTCCCAGCCTGCCTGAGCGTATCGATAACGTGCTGGTGTGCCCGAACAGTAACTGTATCAGTCATGCCGAGCCGGTTTCCTCCAGTTTTGCAGTGAAAAAGCGTGCCGATGACATCGCACTCAAATGCAAATACTGTGAAAAAGAGTTTTCCCATTATGTGGTGCTGGCCAACTAATTGGGGTTGGTTATGAGATCCCGGCTCCCTATAATGAGCGGGAACATTCTATTACCGCTGTAATTCAGGAGAAATCATGAGCAAGACTATCGCGACGGAAAATGCACCAGCAGCAATCGGCCCATACGTTCAGGGTGTTGATCTGGGTAGCATGATCATCACTTCCGGTCAGATCCCGGTTGACCCAAAAACCGGTGCCGTATCGGAAGACGTGTCCGCTCAGGCGCGTCAGTCGCTGGAAAACGTTAAAGCTATCGTAGAAGCAGCAGGCCTGAAAGTGGGCGACATCGTAAAAACTACGGTCTTCGTTAAAGACCTGAACGATTTCGCCACCGTCAACGCCACCTACGAAGCGTTCTTCACCGAGCACAACGCGACCTTCCCGGCACGCTCTTGCGTGGAAGTAGCCCGTCTGCCAAAAGACGTGAAAATCGAGATTGAAGCGATCGCCGTTCGTCGCTAAACCTTCTTGTGCCGGATGGCGGCTTAGCCTTATCCGGCCTGGGGAAGCGTAGTTTGCAGGCCCGGTAAGCGCGAGCGCCACCGGGCATTTATCACATTACGCCAAACAGTTTCGGCAGGAACAACGAAATCGCCGGAATATACGTCACCAACATCAGCACCAGGAACAGCACCGCATAGAACGGCAGCATCGCCTTCACCACCTGCTCAATCTTCTGCTTACTCACCGCACTGGCGACAAACAGCACCGATCCTACCGGCGGCGTAATCAGGCCAATCCCTAAGTTCACCAGCATGATCATGCCAAAATGCACCGGATCGATACCCAACGCGTTGGTCACCGGCAGCAGGACCGGAGTCAGGATCAGGATCAGCGGCGCCATGTCCATTAGCGTACCGATCAGCAGCAGCATGATGTTAATGCACATCAGAATGACGTATTTGTTATCCGAGATGCTGGTAAAGGCTTCGGTGATACGCATCGGCAGCTGCATATAGGTCATTACCGCGCCGAAGGCGGCGGCAAAGCCGATCAGGATCATCACGATAGTGACCGTTTTCACCGTGCGGAACATCAGCTTCGGCAGCTCAGACCATTTGTAGTCACGATAGATAAACATGGTGACAAAGAAGGCCCACAGACAGGCGATCGCCGCGGATTCTGTCGCGGTGAAGATACCCGAGAGGATCCCTCCCATAATGATCACCACCGTCATCAGGCCCCACAGCGTGTCGACAAAAATCTTCAACGCCTGGCGAAACGGTACGCGCTCCCCTTTTGGATAACCGCGTTTGTGCGCAAACGCTACGCACATCACCATCAGGCTAAAGCTCAACAGCAGACCCGGTAAGATGCCGGCAATGAACAGCGCGGCAATAGACACCGTACCGCCGGTCGCCAGCGAGTAAATCACCGAGTTATGGCTGGGGGGCGTCAGGATCGCCTGTACCGATCCGCTGGCGGTCACCGCCGCCGCAAAGTCACGCGGGTAGCCTTTTTTGTCCATCTCCGGGATCATCACCGAACCAATAGAGGCGGTGTCGGCTACGGACGATCCGGAAATTGCACCAAAAAAGGTGGAGGCCACAATATTCACCAGCGACAGTCCGCCGCGAATAAAGCCCACAAATATGTAGGCAAAATTCACCAGCCGACGCGCAATCCCGCCTTCGGCCATAATCGCTCCGGCCAGAATAAAGAACGGGATCGCCAGCAATGAAAATTTATTCACCCCGCTGGTCAGTTGGATCATTACCGCTTCCAGTGGAATATCAATGTACCAGGCGCCAATGATCGCGCTAATACCCACCGCGTACGCTACCGGTACCCCAATCGCCAGCATAATGCCGAGCGTAAAGACGAGAATAAATGCATCCATCTGCTTTCCTTTCTGAAATGGGGGCGGTAACTAGCTGGTCGAACCCAGCATGACAACAGGACGTTGGTACTGCGGACCACGGCAGATCTTCTCAACAATAAAAAGCAGCGTGATGGCAGAGCCAATCGGTAACGGCAGGTAGTTTTGCCCGGCGCTTAACAGCGGGAATTCCGCAACGGGTTGTTCCCACAGTTCAAGACACAGCGTGGTGCCGTACCAGAGAATAAACAGGCTAATCGCCGTCAGCATAATATCGGCGATAAGAGAGCAGTAACGGCGGGCGGTTTCACCCAAACGATCGGTCACCATGCTTACCGCGATATGCGAACCTGCGCGATAACTCACCGCGGCGCCAATAAAGGTGAATGTCACCATACAGAGAATAGCGACAGGCTCAGGCCATGACAGGGCATTGTTCAGAACATATCGTGCAAATATCCCAATCGGAATGATGGCGACCATCACTAATAATGCCATCCCGGCAATCCACATTGAGACCCGGTAAAAAAAATCCATTACCGATGAATAGCATTCACCCATAATCATCACCTCGAATTAATCAAAAGACTCAGGCAGATGGTGGATGCCATCCGCCTGATGAACTACTTCACATCCTGAATACGTTTGATCAAATCTTGGTGATCTTTACCGTAATTATCCCTTACCGACTGCGTGGCTTTATAGAAAACATCAGTATCAATATCATGGAACTGAACACCATTGGCTTTCATAGTTTCCAGTGATTTCGCATTATAGGCTTCCCACAATTTACGCTGTTCTACCTGCGCTTCTTTCGCGAGCTTAATAATGAGATCCTGATCTTCTTTTTTCAATTTATCCCATTTCGTTTTCGAGAACAGGAATAGCTCAGGAATAATAAAATGTTTGCTCCAGGTGTAGTTTTTAACCACCGGTAAATAGTTGTGCGCCACAAACGTTGGTGGGTTATTTTCCGTGCCATCAATTACGCCGGTCTGCATGCCGCTAAACACCTCGCTGACCCCCATCACAATGGAGTTCGCGCCCATCGCTTTTAAGGTATCCAGCGCGATTGGGCTGGCCTGCACGCGGATTTTCATCCCGTGTAAATCTTCTGGCTTGATAACCGGATTTTTAGTGATCAGGTTGCGCGTACCGGCATCCATCCAACCAAGGAATACCAGTCGTGATTTACTGTTTGCGGTCAGACGGTCGCCAATCTCCTGGCCAATCATCCCGTCCAGCACCTTATGCATATGGTCTTCATCGCGGAAAATATACGGCAGGGTAAAGACGTTAATTTCAGGGAGTATGGCGGCAACTGGGGTCATTGAGACGCGAATAATATCGATGGCGCCTAATTGCGCCTGCTCAATCATCTGTTTCTCATCGCCTAATACGCCACCGGGAAAGGTTTTAATCTCCAGACGCCCGTCGGTCGCTGCACTGAGTTTTTCCCCCATGTGCTTCACGGCAACAACGTTCGGATAATCAGCCGGATGCACATCAGCGGCGCGGAAGGTTTGGGCTAACGAGGTATGGCTGGCCAGCAAGACTGACGCGCCAATACACAGGCTTAACAGGTTTTTTGTCAGTTTCATTTGTCCTTCTCCAGAAGTTCATAATTTCCATTAATAGAAATGGCATGCAGAGCAAATGACTGCCGGAATTAAAAATGGGCAGCGAGAAACTTTTTTAACGACGTTACCTGCGCAGACTAGCTGGTGTAACAATTTATTTCGATGACTGTCTTCACAAAAAAACGTCAATGCTAATAATTTTTAGCACACTGTTTCATTTTTGCAACGGAGATCGTTTTATTGAGAAAAAACAAAAGGCGAGAACGGGATATGTTAATACTTTACCCCGTTAGTATTTCAATAAAATTAAAACACAAATATTGCGAGGGAATATCTTCGAATGAAAAAGAAAAATGCCGAATGGCTGTACCCGCACCATTCGGCAGAGAAACGAAACGGTTATTGCCAGCCGTAACGGCGGCTATAAAAACCTTTCACTAATTGGGTCAACGTCATGTAACCCGCCAGAATCGCAATCAGCCACGGGAAGTAGCTCAGCGGCAATGCCTGCAATTGCAGGTAGCTCGCCAGCGGGGAGAATGGCAGCGCAATCCCCACCACCATCACCACCAGCGTCATCAGCATCAGCGGCCATGCGGCACGGCTCTGGATAAACGGTACGCGGCGGGTACGGATCATATGCACAATCAGCGTTTGTGATAGCAGCCCCACCACAAACCAGCCCGACTGGAATAACGTCTGATGCTCTGGCGTATTGGCATGGAAGACAAACCACATCAGGCAAAAGGTCAGAATGTCGAAGATCGAGCTAATCGGTCCAAAGAACAGCATAAAGCGCCCCAGTTCGGCGGGATTCCAGCGCTGTGGTTTTTTGATCTGCTCTTCATCGACGTTATCAAACGGAATTGCCACCTGGGATACATCGTACAGCAGGTTCTGGATCAGTAAGTGCAACGGCAGCATTGGCAGGAACGGCAGAAATGCGCTCGCCACCAGCACGCTAAAGACGTTACCAAAGTT
Organism: Citrobacter sp. wls718; assembly: GCF_005280945.1. Lineage (NCBI taxonomy): Bacteria > Pseudomonadati > Pseudomonadota > Gammaproteobacteria > Enterobacterales > Enterobacteriaceae > Citrobacter > Citrobacter sp. wls718. The sequence goes on along the minus strand of NZ_SZWV01000051.1, from coordinate 129,433 downwards.
GGAGCTGGCCGTCATTTTGATGTACTTCAGCATGTTCGAGAAGGTTCGACGCCCTTCGATCACCCCTTCTTCCAGCACCATCAGGCTCTTTTCCAGCAGGATGATATCCGCGGCTTCACGGGCAATATCAACCGCACCATCGACGGAGATACCAATGTCCGCCGCGCGCAGCGCCGGGGCATCGTTGATGCCATCGCCCAAAAAGCCGACCACGTGGCCTTCGCGTTTGAGCAGGGTCACTATGCGTTCTTTGTGCATTGGCGTCAGGCGGGCAAACAGCGTGGTGCGCTGGGCAAGCCGGGCCAGCTCGTCGTCGCTCAACCCTTCAATGTGGCTACCAATCACCACCTCACCCGCGTCCAGACCGACTTCATGACACACTTTTGCCGCCACCAGTTCGCTGTCGCCGGTGAGGATTTTTACCGTAATGCCGCTGGCCTTCAGCGCCTTCAGCGCCGGGGCGGTAGTCTCTTTCGGTGGATCGAGGAATGCGATGTACCCTTCGAGGATCAGATCGGACTCATCAATACGCTGGTAGTCCCCTTCACGCGCGGGCAGGTATTTGGTTGCCACTGCCACCACGCGTAGCCCCTGACGGTTCAGCGTGTCGGTCACGCGCTTCACCCGACGCAGCATGTTGTCGTCCAGCGGAACAATTTCACCGTTGTGGCGCACCTGGGTACAGACGTTGAGGATCTCCTGCAGCGCGCCTTTGCACACTAACTGGTGAACATCGCCCACTTCTGCCACCACCACCGACATGCGGCGGCGTTCGAAATCAAACGGGATCTCATCGATTTTCTGCCAGCGGGTCGAGAGTTGACGCGCCGATTCTTCATCCACACCGTCCAGCACCGCCGTATCCAGCAGGTTCTTCAGCCCGGTCTGATAATGGCTGTTCAGCCACGCAGAATGCAGAACGTGCTCGCTGGGTTTACCGGAGATATCGGTATGATTCTCCAGCACAATTTTATCCTGGGTCAGCGTACCGGTTTTATCGGTACACAGAATATCCATCGCACCAAAGTTCTGGATGGCGTCGAGGTGCTTAACGATAACTTTTTGTTTTGACAGCTTCACCGCCCCGCGCGCCAGAGTTGAGGTGACGATCATCGGCAGCATTTCTGGCGTTAAGCCTACTGCCACGGACAGGGCAAACAGCGCCGCTTCCCACCAGTCGCCTTTGGTGTAACCGTTGATAATCAGCACAATCGGCGCCATCACCAGCATAAAGCGGATCAGCAGCATGCTGACGCGGCTGATCCCTTTCTGGAATGCATTCTGCTCGCTATCCTGCTCGGTCACGCGACCCGCCAGCTGTCCAAACCAGGTGTTCGCCCCGGTAGAAATGACGATCGCCTGCGCCGTACCGCTCACCACGTTGGTGCCCATAAAGCACAGGGTATCGCACTCCAGCGGGTTGCTTTGCTGCGGGTCACGGCTGGTCGCCACCTTCTCGACCGGCAGTGACTCACCGGTCAGCGAGGCCTGCGCGACAAACAGATCGCGCGCCTGAACGATGCGTAAATCCGCCGGGATCATATCCCCCGCCGCCAGCTTGATAATGTCGCCGGGCACGAGCTGATCGATAGGCAGTTCAACCCAACCGTTTTCGCCGGTCTCGTTAATCACCCGCAGGACCGTGGCGGTGTTGCTGACCATCGCTTTTAGCGCATCCGCCGCTTTGGTGGAGCGCGCCTCCTGCACAAAGTTCAGCAGCGTCGAGATAATCACCATCAGGGCAATCACGCCTGCGGCAAACAGATCCTCGGTGGCATAGGAAATCCCGCCCAGAATGGTGAGCAGAATATTAAACGGGTTGCGGTAACAGACCCACAGATGTACCCACCACGGCGACGGTTTCTGCGCCGGCAGCTGGTTTTCGCCATGCTGCTCACGAGCGCTTTCCACTTCCGCGGCGTTCAAGCCTTCAGGGTGGGTATTAAAGGTTTTCCACAGCGTCTCTTCGTTCATCAGCGCCATCTTCAGGCAATGTTCACTCAGAGAAGGCGGAATGGGCGTGCTGGCAACGGTCTGGGCGTTCGGCAGCGGATCACGATGCACCAGACGATGCGGTAAATGGCGGTTCAGCCGGGCAAACAGCTGGCGGGTTATATTTTTAAACATAGGCAGTCCCTCTGCGCCGGTATCAACAGGCGCAGTAAATCCTTCAGGCGTGGCAAAGCCTTGCCTGATGGCAATCATAAAATCACAACAGGGACGTCAGAACGTCACTGTCTTACGTTTCCGGTAAGACAGTGAATGCAGGCTTACCGGAAAGGGGGTTTTCTCCGTTTCGGGAGAGGGGTGGGATCGGGATCCATACAGCCTCCGGTAAGTGAATGATTTGCCCCGCGCATTATAGGGATAAATCTATAAGGTTCGTGGCAATTATGGCGGTATGATAAAGCACAGAAACTAAACCAAACGTATACCAGACTTTGCCCATTGCGCTGAGCATGAGTAAAGTTATTCTCTTTTGGCATAACTTCACACGCGACACGGGAATACAGGATGCAAAATCGGCTGACCATTAAAGACATCGCCCGCTTAAGCGGTGTGGGAAAATCAACCGTTTCCCGCGTCCTCAACAATGAAAGCGGCGTCAGTGAGCGCACCCGCGAACGCGTTGAAGCGGTGATGAATCAGCACGGTTTTTCCCCTTCCCGCTCTGCCCGTGCCATGCGTGGGCAAAGTGACAAAGTGGTGGCGATTATTGTCACGCGACTGGATTCGCTTTCCGAGAATCTGGCCGTGCAGACCATGCTGCCCGTCTTCTATGAGCAGGGCTACGACCCGATTATGATGGAAAGCCAGTTCTCGCCGGAGCTGGTGGAAGAACACCTGGGTATGCTCCGACGCCGCAACATTGACGGCGTGGTGCTGTTCGGTTTTACCGGTATTACCGAAGCGATAATCGCCTCCTGGCAGGACTCCCTGGTGTTGCTGGCAAGGGATGCTAACGGTTTTGCCTCGGTCTGTTATGACGATGAAGGCGCAATCCATACCCTGATGCAGCGTTTATACGATCGCCAACACCGCCATATTAGTTTTCTTGGCGTTCCCCACAGCGACGTCACCACCGGTCAACGGCGTCATGCCGCCTACCTGGCCTTCTGTAAAAAACATCAACTACATCCTGTTGCGGCCCTGCCGGGTCTCGCCATGAAGCAGGGCTACGAACACGCTGCCGATGTCATTACCCCAGAGACCACCGCCTTAGTGTGCGCCACGGATACTCTGGCTCTTGGGGTCAGCAAATATTTGCAGGAGCAGCGCATTGAACATCTGCAGCTGGCGAGCGTGGGCAGCACACCGCTGATGAAATTCCTCCATCCGGAGATCGTCACCGTCGATCCCGGTTACGCCGAAGCCGGTCGACAGGCGGCGTTGCAGTTGATCGAGCAGATCAACGGCCGCAGCGAACCCCGACAGATCGTCATTCCCGCCACCCTTTCCTGATCGCTTTCTGAGCGCTAATTTGTGATCTTCGCTGTGTTTCGGGAACGTTCCCATTTTTAAATATCCAGCGAAGATATACTCTGGCGCCAACAACAAGAACGTTGCCGGATGGCGACGCTAACGCCTCTTATCCGGCCTACGGGGAAGACACTTCATCATGAGCAAAGTAAAACAAGCAGACATCGACCAGCTGGTAGAGCTGGTTGGCGGGCGCGACAATATCGCCACGGTGAGTCATTGCATCACGCGCCTGCGTTTTGTGCTGAATCAGCCCGCGAATGCCAGACCGAAAGAGATCGAGCATCTGCCGATGGTCAAAGGCTGCTTCACCAACGCCGGGCAGTTTCAGGTGGTGATTGGCACCGAGGTGGGCGACTACTACAAAGCGCTGCTGGCCACCACCGGACAGGCCAGTGCCGACAAAGAGCAGGCGAAAAAAGCCGCGCGACAGAACATGAAATGGCACGAGCAGCTGATCTCACACTTCGCGGAGATCTTCTTCCCCCTGCTGCCCGCGCTGATCAGCGGCGGCCTGATCTTAGGTTTTCGCAATGTGATCGGCGATCTGCCGATGAGCAACGGTCAGACGCTGGCGCAGATGTACCCGTCGCTGAAAACCCTCTATGACTTCCTGTGGTTGATCGGGGAAGCGATCTTCTTCTATCTGCCGGTCGGCATCTGCTGGTCAGCGGTGAAGAAAATGGGTGGCACGCCGATCCTCGGCATCGTGCTGGGCGTCACGCTGGTTTCACCGCAGCTGATGAACGCCTATTTGCTGGGCCAGCAGGTGCCGGAAGTGTGGAACTTCGGCCTGTTTACGATCGAAAAAGTCGGCTACCAGGCGCAGGTTATTCCTGCTCTGTTGGCAGGTCTGGCGCTGGGATTGATTGAAACGCGCCTGAAACGCCTCGTCCCGGATTACCTGTATCTGGTGATCGTCCCGGTGTGCTCGCTGATCCTCGCGGTGTTCCTCGCCCACGCGTTTATTGGTCCGTTTGGTCGCTGGATTGGCGATGGCGTCGCCTTTGCCGTGCGTCATCTGATGACCGGCAGCTTTGCCCCGATTGGCGCAGCGCTGTTTGGCTTCCTGTACGCCCCGCTGGTGATCACCGGCGTGCATCAAACTACGCTGGCCATTGATATGCAGATGATCCAAAGCATGGGTGGCACGCCGGTGTGGCCGCTGATTGCACTGTCAAATATCGCCCAGGGCTCGGCGGTAATAGGGATTATCATCGCCAGCCGCAAGCAAAACGAACGTGAAATCTCGGTACCTGCCGCTATCTCCGCCTGGCTCGGCGTGACCGAACCGGCAATGTACGGCATCAACCTGAAATACCGCTTCCCGATGCTGTGCGCAATGATCGGTTCCGGCCTCGCCGGTCTGCTGTGCGGCCTGAACGGCGTGATGGCGAACGGGATTGGCGTCGGCGGTATACCTGGCATCCTCTCCATCCAGCCGACTTACTGGCAGGTATTTGGCCTGGCGATGGTCATCGCGATTGTTATCCCGATGGTACTGACCTCGTTCGTCTACCAGCGTAAATACCGTCAGGGCACGTTACAAATTGTCTGACTCTTTTTTGGGGTGCCATTGCACCCCTCCGCATTTGCAGGAAACCACAATGACTATTCCACACTGGTGGCAACACGGCGTTATCTATCAGATTTACCCCAAGAGTTTTCAGGACACCACCGGCAGCGGCACCGGCGATTTGCGCGGCGTTACGCAGCGTCTCAACTATCTGCAAACGCTGGGCGTTGATGCGATATGGTTGACGCCGTTCTACATTTCGCCACAGGTTGATAACGGCTACGACGTTGCAGATTATATCTCCGTTGACCCGGCCTATGGCACGCTGGATGACTTCGACGAACTGGTGGCGCAGGCGAAAGCGCGCGGCATACGCATTATTCTTGATATGGTGTTTAACCATACATCGACGCAGCACGCCTGGTTTCGTGAAGCGCTGGATAAAGACAGTCCGTATCGTCAGTTCTATATCTGGCGTGACGGTACGCCTGAGGCCTGCCCGAACAACTGGCGCTCCAAATTTGGCGGCAACGCCTGGGACTGGCACGCCGCAAGCGAACAGTATTATCTACACCTCTTTGCCCCGCAACAGGCCGACCTGAACTGGGAAAATCCGGCGGTTCGCGCCGAGCTGAAAAAAGTGTGTGAGTTCTGGGCCGATCGCGGCGTAGACGGACTGCGCCTCGACGTGGTGAATCTGATCTCCAAGGATCAGGACTTCCCGAGCGATCCTGACGGTGATGGCCGCCGTTTTTACACCGATGGTCCGCGCGTGCATGAATTCTTACGCGAGATGAACCGCGATGTCTTCACCCCACGCAGCCTGATGACAGTGGGTGAAATGTCCTCCACCACGCTCGAACATTGCCAGCAATACGCCGCACTGGACGGCAGCGAATTGTCGATGACCTTTAACTTCCACCACCTGAAAGTCGATTACCCGAATGGTGAAAAGTGGTCGTTAGCCAAACCGGATTACGTGGCGCTGAAAACCCTGTTCCGCCACTGGCAGCAGGGGATGCACAACGTCGCGTGGAACGCGCTGTTCTGGTGTAATCACGATCAGCCGCGCATCGTTTCACGCTTTGGCGATGAAGGACAATATCGCGTACCGGCCGCCAAAATGCTGGCGATGGTGCTGCACGGGATGCAGGGCACGCCTTATATCTATCAGGGCGAAGAAATTGGCATGACCAACCCACATTTTCGCCAGATTACCGATTATCGCGACGTCGAAAGCCATAACATGTTTGCCGAGCTGAATGCTAGCGGGCGTGATGCCGACGAGCTGTTGGCGATCCTCGCCAGTAAATCCCGCGATAACAGCCGCACGCCGATGCAGTGGGACGGAAGCCAACACGCGGGCTTTACCCAGGGGGAGCCGTGGATCAACCTGTGCGACAACGCGGCGGAGATCAACGTTGCTGCAGCGCTAAGGGATTCCGATTCGGTGTTTTACACCTATCAGAAGCTGATTGCCTTACGCAAAACAGAACCGATTCTCATCTGGGGCGATTATCAGGATCTGTTGCCAGACAGTCCGCATGTCTGGTGCTATCAGCGCGAATGGCAGGGACAACGGCTGCTGGTCGTTGCTAATCTGAGCAACGCCTTCCAGCCCTGGCAACCGGCGCACACTCGCGACAACTGGCAGGTGTTGATGCACAACTATGACGAGGTCGCCCGCCAGCCCGGCGCGATGACGCTACGTCCTTTTGAAGCTATCTGGTGGCTGCAAAAATAGCTTGCAATTGGCATCAAGCCCGGCGCGTATAGCGCTGCCGGGCTTCACGGCATACGCTCAACTTACCCGTCTGTTTTTGCTGAATAATTAATCAGAATTTTCTACGGGCAATTTACAATCGCTGTACTGCCCGTCATCTGTACGCTCTGGTTTTTACTTTGAGCTACATCAATAAAATCGCAAACATCCTTGATGCAAATCACTACATATAGAACTTAAAATGCACGCCGACCCAATATGTTGTATTAATCGACTACAATTGCTACAACGCCATTTCCCTCGGAAGCGGTGGAAATGTGGATAAATGGGGTCTGAATTACGGGAAGTCATTGACCAGAGAGATGAATAAACCAGTGAGTGCTTCCCACCCTCTGTGGATAACCTGTTCTTATAATGTTCTTATAAATATGGAGTGATCATGACACCGCATGTGATGAAGCGTGATGGCTGTAAAGTGCCGTTTAAATCAGAGCGCATCAAAGAAGCCATTCTGCGTGCAGCTAAAGCAGCGGGAGTCGATGACGCAGATTACTGTGCCACCGTCGCAGAAGTCGTTAGCAGCCAGATGAATGAGCGCAGCCAGGTCGATATCAACGAGATCCAGACAGCGGTGGAAAACCAGCTGATGTCTGGCCCGTACAAACAACTCGCCCGTGCGTACATCGAATATCGCCACGACCGTGATATCCAGCGTGAAAAACGTGGCCGCCTGAACCAGGAAATTCGGGGTCTGGTTGAGCAAACCAACTCCGCGCTGCTGAACGAAAACGCCAACAAAGACAGTAAAGTGATCCCAACCCAGCGCGACCTGCTGGCCGGTATCGTCGCCAAGCACTATGCGCGCCAGCACCTGTTGCCGCGTGATGTAGTTCAGGCACACGAGCGCGGTGATATTCACTACCACGATCTCGATTACTCGCCGTTCTTCCCGATGTTCAACTGCATGCTGATCGACCTGAAAGGCATGCTGACGCAGGGCTTTAAGATGGGTAACGCGGAGATTGAGCCGCCAAAATCCATCTCCACGGCGACCGCGGTCACCGCACAGATTATCGCCCAGGTTGCCAGCCACATTTACGGCGGCACCACCATTAACCGTATCGATGAAGTTCTCGCGCCGTTCGTCACCGAGAGCTTTAACAAGCACCGTAAAACCGCAGAAGAGTGGCAGATCCCGGATGCCGATGGCTATGCGCATTCCCGTACCGAGAAAGAGTGCTACGACGCATTCCAGTCCCTCGAGTATGAAGTGAACACGCTGCATACCGCCAACGGCCAGACTCCATTCGTTACCTTTGGCTTTGGCCTGGGAACCAGCTGGGAATCACGATTGATTCAGCAGTCTATTCTGCGCAACCGCATTGCCGGTTTGGGTAAAAATCGTAAAACCGCCGTGTTCCCAAAACTGGTGTTCGCGATTCGTGACGGTCTGAACCACAAGTTTGGCGATCCGAACTACGACATCAAACAGCTGGCACTGGAATGCGCAAGCAAGCGTATGTATCCGGACATCCTGAACTACGATCAGGTCGTAAAAGTGACCGGTTCGTTCAAAACCCCGATGGGCTGTCGCAGTTTCCTCGGCGTATGGGAAAACGAGAACGGCGAACAGGTTCACGACGGGCGTAACAACCTTGGCGTGATTAGCCTAAACCTGCCGCGTATTGCACTGGAAGCACACGGTGATGAAGCCACCTTCTGGAAACTGCTGGACGATCGCCTGGTGCTGGCGCGCAAAGCGCTGATGACCCGTATCGCGCGTCTGGAAGGCGTAAAAGCGCGCGTGGCGCCAATCCTGTATATGGAAGGTGCCTGCGGCGTGCGTCTGAAAGCCGACGATGATGTGTCTGAAATCTTTAAAAACGGCCGGGCGTCGATCTCTCTGGGCTACATCGGTATTCACGAGACCATCAACGCGCTGTTTGGCGAAAAGCATATGTACGACAGCGAGCAGCTTCGCGCCAAAGGCATCGCCATTGTTGAACGCCTGCGTCAGGCCGTCGATAAATGGAAAGACGAAACCGGCTATGGCTTCAGCCTGTACAGCACGCCAAGTGAAAACCTGTGCGACCGCTTCTGCCGTCTGGATACCGCCGAGTTTGGCGTAGTGCCGGGCGTGACCGACAAGGGCTACTACACCAACAGCTTCCACCTCGACGTGGAGAAAAAGGTTAACCCGTACGACAAAATCGATTTCGAAGCACCGTATCCACCGCTGGCGAACGGCGGCTTCATTTGCTACGGCGAGTACCCGAACATTCAGCACAACCTGAAAGCGCTGGAAGACGTCTGGGATTACAGCTATCAGCACGTGCCGTATTACGGAACCAACACGCCGATCGATGAGTGCTACGAGTGCGGCTTTACCGGTGAATTCGAATGCACCAGCAAAGGCTTCACCTGCCCGAAATGCGGTAACCACGACGCTGCTCGCGTGTCAGTCACCCGTCGCGTCTGCGGCTATTTAGGCAGCCCGGACGCACGTCCGTTTAACGCCGGTAAGCAGGAAGAAGTGAAGCGCCGCGTGAAGCACTTAGGTAACGGGCAGCTCGGTTAATTTCCGTTTGCAAAGACCGTAGGCCTGATAAGGCGCAATCGCGTCGCCATCAGGTATCACAATGTTGCCGGATGGCGGTGCAAGCACCTTATCCGGCCTACATTCTTTCTGGACATCCTCTATGCGATATCATCAATACTACCCCGTCGACATCGTCAACGGCCCCGGTACGCGCTGCACCCTGTTTGTCTCTGGATGCGTGCATGAATGCCCAGGCTGCTATAACAAAAGCACCTGGCGTCTGAACTCCGGCGAGCCGTTTACCAAAGAGATGGAAGATAAGATCATTGCCGATCTCAACGATACGCGGATCCCTCGCCAGGGGATCTCACTGTCCGGCGGCGATCCGCTACATCCGCAAAACGTGCCGGATATCCTGAAACTGGTGCAACGCATTCACGCTGAGTGTCCGGGGAAAGACATCTGGGTATGGACCGGCTACAAGCTTGATGAACTCAACGCCGCTCAAATGCAGGTGGTGGATCTCATCAACGTGCTGGTCGATGGCAAATTTGTGCAGGATCTGAAAGACCCGGCGCTGATCTGGCGCGGCAGCAGCAACCAGGTGGTACATCACTTGCGATGATCGCTAAAGCCGTTTGTTTGCATCGTGATAGACGGCTGAATGTTCTCGCTTGCCTACCGCGACAACAAACACAATCACAACTTCATCCCGAACCTGGTACACCAGACGATAGCCGGACGATTTAAGCTTATTTTTATAGCAGTCAGGAAGACCGTTTAAACGGGCAGAGTCAATTCTGAGGTTCAATAGCACATCAGCCAACTTTTTCTTAAGCTGAGCCTTCACTGTATCGCCCAGCTTATGCCACTCTTTTAAGGCCCTCGGGTCGAATTCCAGTTCATAAGTCATCCAGACTAACCTTGATTCCCTTTTGCGGACTAGACAGCCTCTCCCGAACTGTCTGAATCAGTGCATCTTCACTATCGCTGAGAGTGACGGTTTTCACTGGCATGCGCCCCGTTTCCGCGACGTACTGGAACAGTAATCGCACGGCTTCCGTTGGAGTAATGTTCAGCTTATCCAGCACGGCATAAGCCTCATTTTTGAGTTTGTCATCCAGACGGACGTTCAGCGTGGCCATTATGCCTCCGGTAGAATCGAATGTGTAATGCAGTTTAGCATTACATTCGCATTACATCGAATTATGGATAACACCTCTCAAAAACGACTGACGCACTCCATGGCAACCGTTTTGAACTCGGTAAAATTCTGACACGCACAGAGCCGCGTCATAGCGCGTTCACGCAGGAAGGTGACGAAAATATCGTAGATGGCCATCGCTTCTTCATACTCGCTTTTACTGATGGCCAGCAAGAAGATTACGTGGGCGGTTTCGTCTCCCCAGGCGATGCCCTGCGGGGCGAGCACCGTATAGACCACCGTTTTTTTAGCCAGCAAACCGAGGGAGTGCGGCAGGGCAATGCTATCACCCAGCAGGGTGCTGACGATGGCCTCGCGCTCAACGACGGAGTCGAGAAACTCCGCATCGACAAAGCCTTCATCGTGCAGCTGGCCGCATAACGTGTTGAACAGCGTCTGTTGATCCATCGGTTCGTCAATAATGCGAAAATGGGCGGCGTCGAAGAACTTGTTCAGCATCCACGGGCGGGTGCGATCCACCAGCACCAGCTTACCAATTTGCTCCAGCTGATAATCAGTGGGGAACGGGGCGATCATCACCACGGGCTTATCTTTTTCATTTATTCGTGCGGTAGAAATCACGAAGTCTTCGCTGATGACGTCCCGTTGTTCGTAGTCGCGCAGCGTCACGGTGTCGACAATCTCAATCTGCGGATATTTACGCGCCAGCACCGCTTCAATCATGCGCGCCATGGCGTTTCCTGCGTCACAAACCAACAGCACACGAGGCTGTCGCTGGTAACCGATGTTGTAACTACGTTCCAGCCCAACGCCAATGTGCAGCACGAGGAAGCCAATCTCATTTTCGCTAATGGTATACGGGGTGTATTTCCCCCACCCCGACACGGCGGCCAGCGTCATATCCCATGCCATCGGATAGTGCTGTTTAATATTTTCCAGCAGCGGATTGGGGATCATGATCTGGTAGCGTACCCGGGTGATCATGGTCTTAATATGAGTCAGTAGATCGGCATGCAGTTGCCGATCGTTCATCAGGTTGTAATTGTACTGCGTGTTGATAAAACGCAGGATGTAATTGACCAGCGCTTCGTCATCATCGGCGTTAATCGCGCTGGGGGCGATATCCTGTACCTGACGGGCGGCGATATGTACCTTCAGCCAGTTCTCCTCAAACACGGAGAGTGGTTTGTCTGCCAGTTGGTGCAGGACTGAAGCAATTTCCCGCGTCGCCAGGCACACCTCATGTTCCACCTCTTCTGCGGTAAATTCCGGCAGCGGATAGCCCTCGCTAATCCGGCGTACCGCCACCGCACAATATAAGCGCAGAAAGAGTTCACCTTCGTCGGTCAGGCGAATATGAAAGCGGGTAAAAATATCCTGTAAAACCGGCTGCAGCTGTTGCGGGACGCCCGCATTGAGCGCCTCTTCCATCACCAGCGGATGGGCCGGATCCTGCTGCGCCAGCGTCCACAGAAGATCGGTCAGACAGGCGCGGATCGCCATCTCACTGCCAAACAGCTTCATCCCATGTCGGGGGCGCGTTTCCAGCGTCAGTCGATAGCGTTGCAGGTGCTCACGCACGTCTGCCATGTCGTTTTGCAGCGTCGCCCGGCTGATGAACCATTCATCAGCTAAATCTTCCAGCTTCAGCGAAAAAGCCGATGTCAGAAAACGAACCACCAGCCAGTGTACCCGCTCCTGGCTGGTACGCGGAATGCGCAGCAACCGCTCGGGCTGCTGCGTTTGTAACGTCTGGTAGCATGCCGGATCGTCAATTTTCAACTGATAACCGTTGCCCCGGCTAAGGACAAACTGCGCGCCATACGGGGTGAGAAGCGCGTTCAGCGCGGTAATATCCGCCCTGACCGTGCGTGTGGAAACCGACAACCGCTGCGCCAGCTCATCCTGCGGCAGCGCCTCGCTTTGCAGCATACCAAACAGCTGCGCTAAACGTTGGTTGGGGAATCGCACGTCAGTTTCCTCACTAGTCAGTTAACCTACGCAGGCCCGGGTCATTGCCAGCAGCTGGCGCACATCGTCAGGCCGGGTGTTGCCGCTCACCTTATCAATAATAGAACTATAAATGTGAGGAATGATTTTGCTCACGCCGGCATCAAGGGCAATCTGCAGAATCTCAGTAAAGTTGTCCAGGTCGATACCGCCCGTAGGCTCCAGCCAGAAGTCATGCCGGGCGCAGGCTTCAGCCACCGCCTGATATTCGTCGCGGCATTGCAGACCACCCATCGGAAAGTATTTAATCGAGCTGCCGCCCATGTCTTTCAGCAGTGCAATGGCGGTTGCTACCGGTACCACGCCATCTGCTGACTGGCTGCTGAGCGGGCCGGTGGAGATCTTCACCCAACCCGGCGTACCGGTTGGCGAAACCAGACCGTTGACCACCGTTTGAGATTGCCCCAGCAGCGCCCGACTGGTCGCCACGCCGGTAAACACCTGATTGACGTGCTGCGGCTGCACCTGACGGGAAATTTCACTGACCATCGCCGACTGGTTCGGATCGCCCGCCCCGAGACCAACGGACAGCGCATTGTCGATAAGCGCCGCGTATTCGCGCATATCCGCCACCGCGCTTTCAACGCTCGGGTAATTTTTGGACAACACGCCGACCAGCGCATGGCCTTCGGCCGCCGCGTAAATATCACTGGCGTTCTCTTTTGACCCCGCCAGCACGTTCAGGCAGACGCGATTGCGATAAAAGTTAGGCGTCAGTTTCATGCTTTTTTCTCCTGCCCGGTCACGTCCGCAATACGACGCGCCACTATCTCCAGCTGCGCGCGGTCTACACTGCGCACGTCCGCTTCAATAATACCTTCGTTGGCTTTGTAGCCGCGGAAGTAGATCGCATACTCGCCCTGCTTAAGCGCCTCAACCAGCTCGCCGGTGGCGATCCCAGTTACCGCTTCGTCAAACTTAATTTCGGTACGTGCAATGTCGCGCCCTGCGCTGTCCCACACCACCCGCGCACTGACGCCATTGAAGGTATTCAGCGTATTAATAAACGGCGTCATTTTTTCGACCATCTCCGCGCCGCTCTCTTTCTGCGCGCTGAGGTACAGTTCGATGGCGCAGGTCAGCCCGAGAATACCCTCTTTGCCGACCTTCATCGCCCGGCCAATGCCCGCCGTCTGGCGTTTCACCCACTCCACATATTGTGTTTTACCAATCACCAGGCCGCTGGTTGGCCCTTCGATCGCCTTGGCGCCGCTGTAAATCACCAGGTCCGCACCGACACGGTAGTAGCACTGCAAATCTTCTTCCGCCGCTGCATCCACAATCAGCGGCAGATTATGCGTACGTGCGACCACGGCGGCCTGCTCTACGCTGAGCATGCTTTTTTGTACGCAGTGGTGCGATTTGATATACAGAATGGCCGCCGTGCGCGGCGAGATGGCGGCTGTCAGCTGCGCCGCCGAGCATTCATTGGCGTAGCCGGCCTCGACTAACTTGCCACCGCCAAGCGCCACCATGCTGCCAACCGGTGCGCCAAAGTTGACGTTATGGCCGCGAGGCAGCACGATTTCGTTGTTGTCGATTGGTGTGGCGTGCAGGTTTTCCAGCAGCCAGTCGCTGTCTTTTACCAGCACAGCCGCCACTGACAGGGCAATCCCCGCCGAGGCACAGGACACCACCGTGGCGCCTTCCACCTCGAGCAACTTCGCGATGTAGTCTCCGGTTTTATTGACCAGATCTTTCATTTCGAAGTACTGATTCATCCCCGCCATCGCAGCCTGTACCACTTCGGGTCGAGGCGTAGAGACCCCAAGCGCCGTCATGCGCCCAGAGGTATTAATAACCTGTTTTAAATGGTATTTCTCAAAAATCGAAGGCATGTTCCGCGCTCCCTTGTTCGGTCATATAGCCCTTGCCCGCACGTATTGCGGCAAGCGGTACCACCAGTTGTTCAGCCTGCAGGCTGTCGTTTTCGGCATCGACCAGCACGGCGGGCTGGCGCTTCAGCGTAAAGAGGGTGAGATCGGCATCCAGACCGACCTGAAGTCGGCCTTTATTTTTCAGGCGCAGGCCGTCGGCGGCACTGGCGGTCACGCACTCAATGACCTGCGGGAGCGACATACCGATGGCGAGAAATTTCGACATCACGTTGGCCAATGAATGCACCGGGCCGCTGATGCGGTTGCGGCAGTAAATATCTGAGCTGATGGTGTGCGGAAAAATGCCTAAGCTGATGGCGCGTTTCGCCACCGCAAAGCTCAGACTGGCGGTACCGTGTCCGACATCGAGGCGCACGCCGCGCGAAATCGCCCGCGTCACCGAGGCCCGTAATTCGCCTTCCGGGGTCAGAATGCGGTTCGGTTTGCCGTTATAGCAGTGGGTAATAATGTCGCCCGCTGTCAGGCGTTCGGCTACCTCATCCAGATCCGGCGGGTTGTTACCGATGTGCACCATTAGCGGCAGGTCACCATTCTGCGCTTGCATCGCTTTGGCGTGGTCCAGCGGGATAATGCCATTTTCACCGACCACGCTGCTACTCATCCGCGCCTTCAGGCCGACAATAAAATCCGGGTGACGTTGCACCGCCTGCTTCACCGCGTCAGCATCGATATTAGCCATATTGGCCAGCTCGTTTTGCGCAATCAGCCCCACGCGGGAAATATTCAGCAAGGCATAAACATCGGTGGTCGCTTCACGGGTTAAGGTATAGAAATCATCAATATCATCAGCGCCGGTGCTACCGGCATCCACCACCGTGGTGACGCCGGTGGCAATCCCGATGCTGTCAGGCTGGTCATGATAAATCGGGGATTTCGGGTAGCAGTGGACGTGAGAATCAATCCACCCGGCGCTGACGTAGCACTCACCGCGTAAATCGACGGTTTTCACCGCCGGATCGGTTATCTCGCCCAGCGCCGCAATTTTGCCGTCCTTGACCGCAATATCGCTCACCGTATCGTCTACCAGACGCGCATGGCGCAGGAGTAAATCAAACATCACACTCTCCTGTAGAAAGAGGAAATCGGTTGCCGGATGGCGACATAAATGTCTTATCCGGCCTACAACGAGTACGAT
>NZ_SZWV01000051.1:96506-113957 GCF_005280945.1 Citrobacter sp. wls718 | reverse complement strand
AAGCGCAGCGCCATCAGGCAATTAGCTAATCGCAATCGGGAAGATGGAACCGAGGATCATGGCCCCAAGGATCGCACCGCCGGTGATCGGTTTCTGCCAGATATAAAACAGCAGCGCCCCGGCCAGAGAACCGACGCCGATAGGGATGGAAGCCGTCATCGCGCTGAGGATGATCAGCGGTCCAAGGAAGCGACCTGAGGCGTTACCGGCTCCCATCATCACGTCCGCCCCGTAGGTCGAATCGCTCTGATTGATGGTGAACTTACGCGCCAGAATGATGATGTAGCCAATTGCCAGGCCAATCACCAGACCGGTGACCAGCGAGGCAGCAAAGTTAGCGATCGGGAAAATAATGCCAGCCCCCAGCAGCAGTGCCGGCACGCCCAAACCAACGCCGGTCTGGATGGCCCCGCCGATGTCCAGGATACCCACCAGCGAACCTTCAATAATGCGGGCAAACAGGAAGCTCGCGCCAAACGCCGCTACCGCCCCGTAAGAACCGGTGTCCATTCCCGCTTTCAGCATTGCCACAAAGGCCACTTCGTTAAACGCACCGATGCCATACAGGTAGTACATGTGCGTGCCGGCAAAGACGCCGGAGGAGAGCAGGCCCACGAAGATCGGGAACGACCAGTCGGCGAACCAAAAACCTTTATTCTGTTCCATTGTGGCCTCCGTTATTTACCGCTGAGTGAGTTGTGGATCAGTTCCAGCCAGTTCGGCACGGTCAGATGGAAGGATTCGATCATCTTCATATCGAAGCCGCGGAAGAAACCGCTCAGTACGAACAGCGC
Source organism: Citrobacter sp. wls718 (assembly GCF_005280945.1). Lineage (NCBI taxonomy): Bacteria > Pseudomonadati > Pseudomonadota > Gammaproteobacteria > Enterobacterales > Enterobacteriaceae > Citrobacter > Citrobacter sp. wls718. Next base: position 113,163 of record NZ_SZWV01000051.1, on the reverse strand, counting down.
CACGATCGCCACCATCATCACTTTCGTGACGTGGTTCCAGCCGCTCTCTTCGACGCCTTTACCAATCAAAATACCGAGCACCAGACCCGGTACGGCGTTGCCCATTATCAGCTGCGCCGCGCCGCCAAAGACGGTCGCCCAGAAACCCGATTTCTTCCCGGCATCGATTGCCGCCAGCCAGAAGATCACCGGCATCACGGTGTTGACCAGCAGGTTTGCCGCCGGTACCAGCACCTTCACGGCAGTAACCTGCAGCGCCGCCGGTACGGATGACGCGGTCAGGTTCAGGAAGGTCACGACAATCATGCCAATCACGCCACAGGCAATCGCCATGCGTCTGGGGTCATGCAGCGTCTCACCGACATTACGGTTTTTGAGCATCAATGCCGCCGCACCCCAGTTAGGGATGATGCGGTGGTCAACGTCCTGCGTGAACGCCCCCGCCGCAACGGATGAAGCCCAGGCGTTAAAGAAGAAGCCCAGGCCGAATGAGAAGTGAGAAGCAGGATCCCCTTCACAGGAATTCAGCTCCCCCAGAGTACGAAACGCGCCCATCCCCTGAGAGGTAGGCGCATGAAACATGCGTGCAGCCCCAGCGCCGACACCTACGCCAACCAGCGCGCCGATGATGAGCGATTTTATTAATATTATCAGGAACATAATTATGCCTTTTAATAGTGAATCAGCGTTGCGTGACGAAATCCACCTTCTCAAGATTGATGGCAGTCACGTTGACGGTCACATCCAGCTCCACGCTGAAAGTGCGTCTTTCGCGGCGCAAAAAGAGGAATAAGAACGCCTCTTTACGCACCGTTTCACGCGCTTGAACAACCTGCACATCCTGTGGCTCAATACGCAGTAAGATATGCGGCGACCCTTTCATCACCGCGGCCTGAACGTGGTTCAGGGCATCGGCAAAGGCGCGCGCTTTGGCGTCACCCTTACCCGTGACTCTCACCGTTGTGGTGAATTGCTCTTTCATACTTAAGCGCCGTATTTCTTTTGCCACGCCTGCACCAGGCGCTCGCCGAGCTCTTCTTTGTCCATAAAGCCGAATCCCAGCACGTTGCAGCCTTCGTTGATGGCGGTGACGCCCTCTTCAACCGAGCGCATACCGTATTTGGCTTTGTAACCATATTTGGTCTGCGCGGTGATAGCCCCCGCGCCGCCGCTGCCGCAAAACGAAATGCCAAAGGTGGCGTTTTCCGCTTTCATCATGTCACCCAGCTTCATATCTGCCGCCACGCCCGGTACCACGACCGCACGTCCGCCTGCTTTCTCAACGCCTGCCGCCACTTTCTGGCCTTTACCCAGACGATCGCCAATCACCACAGTAATCTGTTCCATCTTGTGCTCCTTAAAGGTTCTCTTTTGCGACTTCGAAATGTACCGACAGCAGCCAGGCCTCTTCTTCAGGAAGGTTGCCAAACTCCGCCACGATGTCGCGGGCAAGTGCCATTGATTCGGCTGAAATTTCATCAAATAAGCTGGCATCAACGTCGGGTAAAGGCTCACCCGTCACCGAGCGGTGCGCCATGGCGCGAACATGCGATGTCAGCATTTGTTCCTGTACGGCATTGGGAATGATGTGGCGTGCGCGCAACAGGGCATACACCTGCGCCAGCATGCGTTCGGCCAGTTCACCAGACGGTGTCACCGATTCCCCCCTGTCATTCATTACCGCTCCGTTATTCACTCGTCATACCCCACTAATGGCTCTAAGCGTAAACTAACGGTGGAGGTTAAAAGTTTGTAGCGAGTTGTTTTCCACTTCGAAGTGGAAAGGTGAGCAACGATAGTGATCTGTGCCGCAAAAAGGGCGGGATTGGTTATTTATCGCCTGGATAACGTGATGGGGATCGCACGAGATAGCAGGGAAACCGCAAGCGGCAGGAAAAACGGGTTGGCGTTAAAAGTTAAAAAATGTGATGGGTATAGCGTTTACTTATGGGGGGCGGTGCCGGATGGATACGCTATCGCGTCTTATCCGGCCTACGACGTCGCGCAGGCCGGATACATAAATTAACGGTACTTCTTATGGTAAGCGTTGCGGGTGGTTTTTAGCTCCTCCGCTGCCGCTTTCGCCTCTTTGACTTTACCTTCGTTCGCCAGTTTTAACGCGCCGTCGATCTGGCCGATCAGCGTGTCAAAGCCGTGACGGAAATCTTTCATCTCCGGGCTGTCCGGGGATTTAGTTTCCAGCTTCGGTGGCGTTCCTTTTTGTGCATCCTGCGCGGCTGCACGCATTTTGGTTAACGCGTCTTTCAGTTCAGTCGCGTTATCCGTTTTTTCCACGATTTTCAGGTTGTCGTTGAGGATCCCCATATCGTCTTCGAGATCGGCTGCAAACGCAGATGAACCTAAAACCAGCGTTGAAGCCGCGACGATCGCTAACAGGTGTTTACGCATTGCTCACTTCCTTTTTTATTATTAAGAATAACGCCAGATACCCGTAATAAATCACGCCGCAGCTCGAAGTATGACGGGTATTACTGCCCGGCGATTTTCATCTCCGGCAGTAGCACAGAACCACACTGTATATTACTGCGCGTTTCAATATCGTTACCGACGGTGACAATATTGCGCCACATGTCTTTCAAGTTACCGGCGATGGTGATTTCACTCACCGGGTACTGAATTTCACCGTTTTCGACCCAGAAACCCGCCGCGCCGCGCGAATAATCGCCGGTGATACCACTCACGCCCTGCCCCATCAGCTCGGTTACTACCAGACCCGTGCCCATCTCTTTGAGCAACTGCTCGAAGCTTAGACCTTGTCCGGGAATACGCCAGTTATGAATACCACCGGCATGACCGGTGCTTTTCAGTCCCAGCTTACGGGCAGAATAGTTGGTCAGCAGCCACTGAGTCAGGACGCCGTCTTTGATAATATCGCGACGTTCCGTACGCACGCCTTCGCTGTCGAACGGCGAAGAGGCCAGCCCTTTCAGCAGATGCGGGTGTTCTTCAATGGTCAACCATTCCGGCAGAATTTGTTGGCCCAGCGAGTCCAGCAGGAAGGTAGATTTACGATACACCGAGCCACCGGCAATGGCCCCGACCAGGTGTCCGAACAGGCCGGTCGCCACTTCATTGGCGAAAATAACCGGTGCTTTCATTGTGGACAGTTTACGCGGTGACAGACGGGATAAGGTGCGGCGCGCACAGTCGGCCCCCACCCATTCCGGCGTTTGCAGATCGCCGATTGCGCGGCCAATGGTGTAGGCGTAGTCGCGTTCCATATCGCCATTTTCTTCGGCGATCACGCAGCTGGAGAGAGAATGACGCGTGGAGCAGTAGCCCTGCAGCATACCGTGGCTGTTACCAAACACTTTGATGCCGTAGTGGCTGTTAAAGCTGCCACCTTCGGTGTTAGTAATTCGCTTATCGGCCTGCAACGCCGCTTGTTCAGCACGTGCCGCCAGTTCGATAGCTTCGTCAGGCGAGACTTCCGCCGGGTGGAACAAGTCTAAATCTGGCGCATCAAAGGCCAGCAGTTCTTTATCCGCCACGCCTGCGCACGGGTCCGGCGAGGTGTAACGAGCAATATCCAGCGCAGCCTGCACGGTACGCGCAATCGCCTGTGGACTTAAATCGGTGGACGACGCACTACCTTTACGGTTCTGGTGATACACCGTAATGCCCAGCGCCCCGTCGCTGTTGAATTCTACGTTCTCCACTTCACCATAACGGGTGCTGACGCTAATACCCGTCGTCTTGCTTACGGCGACTTCTGCACCGTCCGACTGAGCTGATGCTAATTCCAGTGCTGTCGAGACTGCTTCTTCCAGAATCTTACGCTGCGCTTCAACTTGTGAGATTACTTTCATCGCAAATGCCATAATGTAGAGAGAGTTTCTCTGAAGTCTAACAGAGAACCGTTTTTCAGTGCGCATCTTAACTGGTAACATTAGCCTCTTTTTTTAAGGAGCCTGACATGACTAAGCAGCCCGAAGACTGGCTCGACGACGTTCCCGGTGATGACATCGAAGACGAAGACGATGAAATTATCTGGGTCAGTAAAAGTGAAATAAAACGTGACGCCGAGGAGTTAAAGCACCTGGGCGTGGAACTGGTAAAACTGGGGAAAAACGCGCTGGATAAAATCCCGCTCGATGCGGATTTACGTGCCGCCATTGAGCTGGCTCAGCGTATTAAGATGGAAGGCCGTCGCCGCCAGCTGCAGCTGATTGGCAAGATGCTGCGTCAGCGCGATGTCGATCCTATCCGTCAGGCGCTGGATAAACTGAAGAACCGTCACAACCAACAGGTTGTAATGTTTCACAAGCTGGAGCAGCTGCGCGATCGTTTGATCGTTGAAGGTGATGATGCGGTAGCGGAAGTCCTCAGACTGTGGCCGCACGCCGATCGCCAACAGCTTCGTTCTCTGGTTCGCAATGCGAAGAAAGAGCAGGAAGGCAATAAGCCGCCGAAATCAGCACGTCAGATTTTTCAGTATTTGCGTGAGTTGGCAGAAAACGAAGTCTAATTTCTTCGTATGCTGAAAGTGCCGGATGGCGGCGTAAACGCCTTATCCGGCCTACAGTCGATCGTAGGCCCGGTAAGCATTGCGCCACCGGGCATTTTTTTACTCTTCGGCTTGTGCTTGCGCTTTCTTCGCCAGGCCGTCCAGCAGTTTTTGATGAATACCGCCAAACCCGCCGTTGCTCATCACCAGAATGTGATCGCCAGGCTGCGCGGTTTTCACCACCATGTCCGCCAGCGCGTCAACATCACCGCTCCAGTGAGCAGGCTGCACGCAGGCTTCCGCGACTTCCGATACCAGCCACGGAATGTGCGGCGGTTGCAGCAGGAACACTTCATCTGCACGACCTAACGACGGTGCCAGATCGTCTTTGCACAGTCCCATTTTCATGGTGTTAGAACGCGGTTCCAGCACGGCAATAATGCGCGCCGTGCCACCGACTTTTCCGCGCAGCGCGGCGAGCGTTGCCAGAATCGCCGTCGGGTGATGGGCGAAATCGTCATACACCGTCACGCCATGGGCTTCGCCGCGCAGTTCAAGACGTCGACGTGCGTTAATGAACGAGCCCAGCGCATTGGCGGCATCCGCAGGCTGAACGCCAACGTGGCGAGCGGCAGCAATAGCCATCAGGCCGTTGTGCATGTTGTGTTCGCCGACCAGGCCCCACTTCACTTCGCCCACTTTTTCACCGTCTAACAACACTTCCCATTCGGAGGCATCGGTCGTCAGTTTCTTCGCCTGCCAGTGACCTTGCTCACCAACCAGTTCCTGTTCGCTCCAGCAGCCCATCGCCATCGTCTGTTTCAGATTGATGTCGTTTTCCGGGTAGATGATGCGTCCCTGACCCGGCACGATACGTACCAGATGGTGGAACTGTTTCTGAATGGCTTTCAGATCGTCAAAGATATCCGCGTGATCGAACTCAAGGTTGTTGAGGATCAGCGTACGCGGGCAGTAATGTACGAATTTGGAACGCTTATCGAAGAATGCGCAGTCGTACTCGTCCGCTTCAATAACGAAAAAGTCGCTTTCACCCAAACGCGCAGAAACCTCGAAGTTCCCCGGCACACCGCCGATGACAAAGCCTGGCTTATAGCCGCAGACTTCGAGGATCCAGGTCGCCATTCCAGCCGTGGTGGTTTTGCCATGAGTTCCCGCCACTGCCAGCACCCAGCGATCGCGCAGCACAAAGTCATGCAGCCACTGCGGGCCAGACATGTACGGAATGTTCTTCTCCAGCACCGCTTCCACGCACGGATTACCGCGTGTCATGGCATTGCCGATGATCACCAGGTCCGGTTGCGGGTCGAGCTGGCTGGCATCGTAACCCTGAATCAGTGAGATGCCCTGCTTCTCAAGTAAGGTGCTCATCGGCGGATACACATTGGCGTCCGAACCCGTTACTTCATGACCGAGCGAGCGAGCCAGCATCGCCAGACCGCCCATGAAGGTGCCACAAATTCCCAAAATATGAATGCGCATACGTCACTATCCTTTTTTAATCTGGGGGTCATTTTACGCACATGTCAGGCAACTGAGAAACGCATTTCAGGATAATCCGCAGTTTGCTGGCGCGATTCACCTAAGCGCGAGGGCTGAAATATTTGTTAAGATTATGGCGGTCGCTTTACTCCATACAATTTGCAGGGAAAGTGTTATGAAAACGTTAGGTGAATTTATTGTCGAAAAGCAGCACGAGTTCTCTCATGCTACCGGTGAGCTGACTGCTTTGTTATCGGCAATAAAGCTGGGCGCCAAGATCATCCACCGCGATATCAACAAGGCCGGTCTGGTCGATATCCTGGGTGCCAGCGGTGCTGAGAACGTGCAGGGAGAGGTTCAGCAGAAGCTCGATCTGTTCGCGAACGAAAAACTGAAAGCTGCACTGAAGGCACGCGATATTGTGGCGGGCATTGCCTCTGAAGAAGAAGATGAAATCGTCGTCTTCGAAGGCTGTGAACACGCAAAATACGTTGTACTCATGGATCCACTGGATGGTTCATCGAACATCGATGTTAACGTCTCTGTCGGCACGATCTTCTCGATTTACCGTCGTGTCACCCCTGTCGGTACGCCGGTAACGGAAGAGGATTTCCTGCAACCGGGCAACAAGCAGGTGGCGGCGGGCTACGTCGTTTACGGTTCATCCACCATGCTGGTGTATACCACCGGTTGTGGCGTACATGCGTTCACCTACGATCCTTCTCTGGGCGTATTTTGCCTCAGCCAGGAGCGCATGCGTTTCCCGGCCAAAGGCAGCACCTACTCCATTAACGAAGGCAACTACATCAAATTCCCGAATGGCGTGAAGAAGTACATTAAGTTCTGCCAGGAAGAAGATAAAGCCACCCAGCGCCCGTATACCTCGCGCTACATTGGCTCTTTGGTGGCGGATTTCCACCGCAATCTGCTGAAAGGCGGGATCTATCTGTACCCGAGCACCGCCAGCCATCCGGATGGAAAACTGCGCCTGCTGTACGAATGCAACCCAATGGCGCTGCTGGCCGAGCAAGCGGGCGGCAAAGCAAGTGACGGTAAAAACCGTATTCTGGATATCATCCCGGAGAGCCTGCACCAGCGTCGTTCATTCTTCGTCGGTAACGACCATATGGTTGAAGACGTTGAACGTTTAATCCGTGAGTTCCCGGACGCGTAAGACTCAGACGCCGGAGCAATCCGGCGTCCTTTACGTGCTTAGTTGACGAAGGTCAGTTTGACCCGTTTTGATACGCGGAAATACGGTATCCATATAAGGATCTGGGCCGCGCAGGAGACAAACGCTTTTATATCGTCAGTGCTCAGCCCCACGCCATAGAACATGGCACCCAACCAGCTGTCCATCGCGTAGTAAAGCGTGGTGCCTAAAATGAAGGCAGTATAAAACTTGGGTAGCTGACGTTTCTTTTTGAAAAACAAAAACGTCGTGTAAACCAGCAGCATTAAGAGAACGGCCATACAGACGAGTTCAAAAATAACCAGCGCACTCACGTCCGTTTCAGTGTGCAAAACAAACATCGCCACACCGAAAAAGCCAATGACCCCAGAAATGACGGACATCACCAGCGTCACCGCCGGTAAATAAAGCCAGCCGCCAATTCCCGTATATTTTTTATTCTCACAACGCGTGCAGTGGGTATCCGGAGGCAGTACGTTCTCCCCACAGCTGGCGCATGCTGTCGGTAGCCCTTCGCCTTCGATTCCTTTCATGCTTTTGATTCCATTAAGTAAGTGTAGCCTCCTAGTGTATACGCATTACCCGCTATACGCGAAAAACAGCCCACGACATCATTTTGACGCGCTCGTGGTATTCACCCGTGTGACCGGTGAACTTTGGCGGTTTTCCCATAGCACCGTCAGACCGCGCTGTAAGGCGATAAAAACAAACAGCAGAATACCGATGGCGATCTTCGTCCACCATGAGCTTAATGTGCCGTCAAAGTTAATGTAGGTCTGAATCAATCCCTGGATTGCCACGCCAAACAGGGTGCCCAGCACCGTGCCCACGCCACCGCTCAGCAACGTACCGCCGATCACCACCGAGGCAATGGCATCCAGCTCGACGCCGACGCCTGCCAGCGCATAACCGGCCTGGGTATAAATGGAGAAGACAATCCCGGCCAGCGTCGCCAGCCCAGTAGAAAGCATATAGATGCGGATTGTCGTGCTGCGGGTCGAGATCCCCATCAGGTTAGCTGACGTCGCGCTACCGCCAATGGCGTACACCTGATTGCCAAAGCGTGTACGGTGCGCAAGGAAGATACCGATCACCACTACGCCCAGCATCAACAGTCCCATAGCGCTCAGACGACCACCGCCGGGGATCTTCCAGGCAAGGCTGGAGAGCGTGTCATAAATCGGGTGGTTGATCGGGATAGACTCTTCGGAGACCAGATAGCTGACGCCACGCAGAAAGAACATTCCCGCCAGCGTAATAATAAACGCCGGTATCTTCAGGGCATCAATCAGTAACCCCATAAAGGCGCCAAACGCGCAGCCCATCGCCAGAACCAACGGGAACGCCAGCAGCGGGGAAATCCCCCAGTAACCAATGGCTTTTGCCAGAAATACGCCGGTAAAGGCAATCACCGAACCGACGGAAAGATCGATGCCGCCGGAGAGGATCACGAAGGTCATACCCACGGCGATAATGCCTAAAAAGGCGTTGTCGGTCAGGATATTGCAGATCACGCGCGTCGAGGCAAAGGCCGGGAACTGCGTCAGGCAGTAGAGGTAGCCCAGCACAAAGACGCCAAGGGTGATCATCAGCGGTAAGTTACGTTTTATCATGACCACGCACTCCTTTTATCAGGCTGATAAAGCGTTGCGACTGAACGACCAGCACGCACAGCACCACAATGGCTTTAACCACCTGGTTGAGCTCCGGCTGGAAGCCGGACAGTAAAATCCCGGTGTTCATGCCCTGAATTATCAACGCCCCCACCACCGACAGCAGCAGGTTAAATCGCCCGCCCATCAGCGAACCGCCGCCGATCACTACCGCCAGAATGGCATCTAATTCCAGCCATAACCCGGCGTTGTTGGCATCGGCTCCGCGAATATCCGCCGTGACGATAATCCCGGCAATGGCCGCGCACAGACCGCTCAGCACATAGGTGAGCATCACGATGACGCGGGTATTCACCCCGGCATTTTTCGCCGCCCGAATGTTGATGCCGACCGCCTCAATAAACATACCCAGCGCCGTTTTACGCGTCAGCAGCCAAAAAGCGACCAGCGTTAGCAGCGCGATGATCACCGGCGTCGGGAACAGCAACAGCGATCCGCTACCGAACCATGACAGATCGGGCGAGTTAAACGTGACGATCTGCCCGGAGGTGATCAACTGCGCTACCCCGCGCCCGGCCACCATCAGGATCAGCGTGGCAACAAACGGTTGGATCTTGAGGATGGCTACCAGAATCCCGTTCCACAATCCCGCCAGGATACCGGAGCCTAACGCCGTAAGCAGGACCACCGGGAGGCTGTGCCCGGCAACCGTCATCGCGGCGGTGGTTGCCCCCGCAATGGCCATCACCGCGCCAACGGAAAGATCGATACCGCCGGTGGCAATCACCAGCGTCATGCCAATCGCCAGCAGCGCCACGGGCGCGGCGCGGTTGAGAATATCAATCGGGCTGCCGAACAGACGGCCATCCTGCAAAATCACCTGATAAAAGTGCGGGGCGACAAGGCTGTCAACCAGCAGCACCAGCAGCAGCGCCACCAGTTGCGGCATGCCCTTCGGCCAGCGAAATCGTCGTTTCGTGGTGTTGGATTGAGGGAGAGATTGAGGCATCACAACAGTCTCCTTAGGCCGCAATGGCGTTCATGATTGCCGGTACGGACAGTTCAGCCAGCGGGATCTCGGCCACCTGTTTGCGATCGCGCATGATAATGACCCGATCGGCGTAACCCACCAGTTCTTCCAGTTCAGAAGAGATCACCAGCAGCGCCAGACCGTCGGCGCACAGTGTCTCGATCAGGCGAATGATCTCGGCGTGTGCCCCAACGTCGATCCCACGCGTGGGTTCATCAAGGATCAAAAACTGCGGTTTAGTCAGCAGCCAGCGCGACAGCAGAACTTTTTGCTGATTACCGCCGGAGAGAAACTCGATCGGCTGTTCGGCGTTGGGGGTGCGGATACCCAACTGGCGGATAAAACGCTCGGCAATGTCATTTTGCTCTTTGCGCGGAATCGGCCGCAGCCAGCCGCGCTGTGCCTGCAGGGCCAGGATGATATTTTCTCGCACCGAGGCGGCAGCAATAATGCCGTCCGTTTTCCTGTCTTCCGGGCAGAAGCCGATCCCCAGACACGAGGCCTGATGCGGCGATCGCAGGGTCTGCGGTTTGCCTTTGATCAGCGCACTGCCGCTGTCGGCAGGTTTAATGCCAAAGATCACTTCTGCGGTTTCTGTACGTCCCGATCCCAGCAACCCCGCCAGGCCGACGATCTCGCCGGGACGGACCTGCAGATCGAACGGTGCGATCGTGCCTTTTTTGCCAAAACCACTGAAGGCAGCCACCGGTTTGTCACTCAGCAACGTGCGGCCCGCACGCTGCAACGCGTGGGTATCCAGTTCCCGACCGAGCATCATCTTCACCAGTTCGATCTGCGGCAGTTCGCGGGTTTCGCGACAGCCGACAAAGCCGCCGTTACGCAGAACGGTGATCCGATCGCTGACTTGATAGACCTGATCGAGAAAATGGGTAACGAAGATCAGGCTGACGCCGCGATCGCGCAGATGCCGCATCAGACCGAACAGCATCTCGACTTCCTGGGTATCCAGGCTGGCGGTGGGTTCGTCGAGGATCAATACTTTCGCCGACAGATCGATAGCCCGGCAAATGGCGACAATCTGCTGCATCGCCACCGAAAAACGGTTTAACGGCTCGCGCACATCAAGGGAAAAACCGTAGGAGGCCATCAGCTCCGTAGCACGCTTTTCCATTTGCTTGCGCTGCAGCAGGCCAAAGCGTCGCGGCTCGCGGCCAATAAACAGGTTATCTGCCACCGACATATTGGGCAGCAGGTTCACTTCCTGATACACGGTGCCTATCCCCAGTTGCTGGGCATGGGCGGTATTCTTGGGTGAGATAGCCTGGCCTTCAAGCCAGATGGTGCCGCGATCGGCGTGGTAAACGCCGGTCAGCGCTTTGATCAGCGTCGATTTACCGGCTCCGTTTTCACCGAGCAACGCCATAATCTCGCCACGCCGCAGGCTGAAATCCACGTTATCCAGCGCTTTGACGCCAGGAAAAAATTTATTTAACCCTTCGGTGCGAAGGATTTCCTGATGTTGGTCGGTGGTCATGGTATTCCTCCGGCATTACGCCGGATGGCGCTACGCTTATCCGGCCTACAAAAGCGCTTAATGTAGGCCGGGCAAGCGCAGCGCCCCCGGCATTTTCATGAAGGCTTAGTAGCCCATGTTTTTCTTCTTCTCTAGCTCTTCTTTCGCGGTATCCGGCAGATAGAGGATAGATTTGGTAATGGTCAGCTTCTCAGGCATGGTGCCGTCTTTTTTGAATTTCTCCAGCGCGTCAAAGGCTGGACCGGCCATGTTTGGCGTCAACTCGACGCTGGCGTTGGCTTCCCCGTCAATCATCGCTTTATAAATATCCGGCACGCCGTCGATAGAGCCGGTCAGAATATCTTTGCCCGGTTTCAGACCCGCTTCTTTGATTGCCTGAATCGCCCCGATCACCATGTCATCGTTGTGGGCGTAAACCATACAGATGTTCTTGCCGTTGTTTTCCGCTTTGATAAAGCTCTCCATGACTTCTTTGCCTTTACTGCGGGTAAAGTCGCCGGACTGAGAGCGGATAATTTTGATGTTTGGTGCCTTTGCAATGGCTTCAGCAAAGCCTTTTTTACGGTCAATCGCCACGCTGGCACCGACGGTTCCTTGTAGCTCCACAACGTTACACGGCTTGCCGTTCACTTCTTTAATCAGCCAGTCGCCAATCAATTTGCCTTCCAGCACGTTGTCGGCCGTCACGGTGGTCATATAGAGAGATTTGTCTTTGACATCGATGGAACGATCGAGCAAAAAGACCGGGATCTCGGCATCTTTTGCTTCTTTTAATACCGGCTCCCAGCCTGTTGCTACCACTGGCGCAATGAAAATAGCATCCACGCCCTGCGCCACGAATGAACGTACCGCTTTAATCTGGTTTTCCTGTTTTTGCTGGCCGTCGGCAATTTTCAGCGTAATGCCGCGCTTCTCGGCCTCGCTTTTCGCTACGTTGGTTTCTGCTGCACGCCAGCCGGATTCAGACCCGACCTGCGAAAATCCTACGGTTAAAGGGGCGGCCATCGCCATAGATGACATGGCTGCCGAAACTGCTGTGACTAAAAGTAAGCGCTTCCACATAAGTGCGTCCTCGTAGGGTGATTATTGTTGATTAATAAACCGTCGCGAAAAAACTATAGACAATCGAGCATGTAACGGATTGCGTTACATCACACTTCAAAAAAGTAAATAAAACGTTAATCACAAGTTTGTAATCGCTTTCATTACCCTATGAAAAATGCAGCTGAAGTTATGGATTTTTCTGTCATCAAGACAGGGAGAAAAAGCGAAAATCCGAGGTGGCAAATCGAAAACAAGCGGAGACATTCAGCGCGAGTTGGCTATAATACCCGCCACTTGTTTGCCATAGCATATTTAAAGGAAACAGACATGAGCTTACTCAACGTCCCTGCCGGTAAAGATCTGCCGGAAGATATCTACGTTGTTATCGAGATCCCTGCGAACGCAGATCCGATCAAATACGAAGTTGACAAAGAGAGCGGCGCCCTGTTCGTTGACCGCTTCATGTCCACTGCGATGTTCTATCCGTGCAACTACGGTTACATCAACCACACCCTGTCTCTGGATGGCGACCCGGTCGACGTTCTGGTCCCGACACCGTACCCGCTGGAGCCAGGTTCAGTGATCCGCTGCCGTCCGGTTGGCGTACTGAAAATGACCGACGAATCCGGTGAAGATGCGAAACTGGTTGCGGTACCGCACACCAAGCTGAGCAAAGAATACGATCACATCAAAGATGTGAACGACCTGCCGGACCTGCTGAAAGCGCAGATCACTCACTTCTTCGAGCATTACAAAGATCTCGAAGCAGGCAAATGGGTGAAAGTTGACGGTTGGGACAACGCTGAAGCCGCTAAAGCTGAAATCGTTGCATCCTTCGAGCGTGCGAAGAAATAAGTTCGCCTGAGCTCAAAACCCTGAACGCCAGCGTCTGGTTAGTAAGGGTTTTTTACTTCTCATTTTCCCTCTCTTCGTTTTTCCTTTCTCCGCTGTTTTCTTTTTGACCTACCAGATTGGGTAGTCACATTTTGCTCATCTTATTTGCGAATGAGACTGGATCTCATTATCATTCGCAACACGTAAATAAATGTGAATAAACGTCAATGAACCTCCACACTGTGAAGTCCCTGAAACACTATTCCGCCGTGGCCCTCGCCACAACATTGTTATTTACCAGCCTGCCCAGCGTGGCAGAGACGCTGTCTGAGAAAGATTTCCTGACCCGCGACGTCGGTAACGGGGTGTATGAGTTGGCGGTTGATGGCCAGCAGAAGGCGCTTTTTGCCGCCTCTTCACCGTCGTTTGATAAAGACAAAACCCGCGGGGTTATCTACAAACTCGATCTGGAGAAACTCACCACCACCGAAGTCATCGAAACCAGCCGCCGGGCGTTTGCTACCGCGCTGGATGAAGAAAATCAGGTGCTGTATGTCGGTAATACGCTGGAAGGTTCGGTGACGATTATCGATACCCGCAGCGGTAAAGAACGGGCGATACTGCAACTGAGCGATACCAGCAACCCGAAGGAAATCATCCATACGCGTGAAATGGTGCTGGATAAGCAACATCACCGCCTGTACGTTTCCGGCGTGGCTGAAAAAGGCGTTATCTGGGTGGTGGATACGCAAAAGCGTGAAAAAATAGCCACCCTTGAAAATATGGGCGAATACCCGACCGGCATGGCGATTGATGCTACAAACGATCGTCTGTACGTGGTGAACGGCAGAAACGAGCTGATTACGCTGGATACCACCCGCCACAAAATAATTAACCGTTTTTCCGTTGAACCCGCTAAAAAGCATTTCTTCCTGAATATCGCCCTTGATAGCAAAAATAATCGCGCGTTCCTGACCGATCCTGATTTAGCCGATGTTCTGGTTGTCGATATTCATACCGGAAAAGTCATTGCCCCAATCAAAGTCATTAATTCACTGGCCGTTCTCTATAACGAGACGCGTCAGGAAGTTTATATTACACACCGCAATGCCAAGCAGGTCAGCATTGTCGATAGCAACACCTATCAGGTAAAACACAGCATTGAAACCAATGCGTTACCTAACAGCCTGGCGCTTTCGCCGGACGCTAACACCTTATATGTCAGCGTAAAACAGCCGGAAAAAATGATTGGCGTCAAGCCCGACTACGTGCTGAAAATCGATTTATCTCAATACTAATAATCAAAAACTATTTTGCACCTTGTCGCCATGTTGCGCGGCAAGGTGGCGCTTTTATTTTTTTACTTTTCAGGTGTCTTATATTATGAAAACGCGTCAACTTATTACGCTGACAGGGATCGTTGCATTCTCAGGCGGGGTTATTTTTCCCGCGCAGGCCGAAGAATTAACGGAAACCTCACGCGATAGCGAAGATGAAATGGTGATTACGGCGTCCGGTTTCTCGCAGCAAAAGCGTGAAGCCCCGGCGACTATTTCAGTTATCGACCGTAAAACGCTGGATATTCAGCCGGACCGCAACGTGGGGGAAGCCATTAAAAATATTCCCGGCGTCTCGGTGTCGAACAGCAGCGGCATGAATGCTGGCAGCATTATGATCCGCGGCATGGACCCGTCCTATACCGCCTTCATGGTGAACAGCGTCAAACAAAATACCGGCCAGTCACGCCCCTATGGGCACGACATAGGCACCGAAGCCAACTTCTTACCGCCAATGGAAGCCATTGAGCGCATCGAGGTTATTCGTGGGCCGATGTCATCATTGTACGGTTCCGATGCCATCGGCGGCGTGGTTAACGTCATCACCAAAAAACCTTATGGGGCGAAAGACTGGACGACGGCAATTGCCGCGAATACCTGGCTTCAGGAACACCAGTATCTCGGCAATACCAGTCAAATGAATCTTTTCACCATGGGGCCAATTATTCCCGATGTTCTCGGCTTAAGCGTGGCTGCCGACTGGCTCGACCGTCGCGACGACGATCGGAATAATTACTTCGGCAAACATAACCGCAAATCCGTGGATATGACGCTGGGTCTGGCCGCCAGCGAAAATAACCTCTTCGATCTCAACGTTGTCACCGGCGAGCAGGAAAAAAACCGCACCCAGAAACGTGGTGCGCCGTGGTCATGGTTATATGATCGTAACGCCGCCACCCTGACCCATACCGGCTGGTATGCCGACGATACTATCGCGACAACTAACTACATTAACTACGAAAAAGGCCGCTCAAAATACGTTTATGACGGGCAGTCACCGCAGTATGTGCAGATGGAAAACTACGTCGCCAATTCACAAACCACCTTCACGCTCGACACCCATAAGCTGACCGTCGGGGCGAACTTCACCCGCGAAGAGTTAAACGACCGGTTTGATGTCGCCAACAAAACGCTGCCAGGCTCGGAGCCTGTTACCAAAATCAGCCGCAACGGTTGGGCGTTGTTCGTGGAAGACGGCTGGAGCATCAACGATTTCATCCTGACGACCTCCGCACGTATGGATCAGGACGATAACTTTGGTACGCACATTACGCCGAAAATGTACGGCAACTGGGCATTCAACGATGCCTGGGCGCTGAAAGGCGGCGTCTCCGCCGGATATAAAAAGCCGGAACTGCGAGCCACCTCCAGTAACTTCGTCACCCCTTACGGTTCAACCGTGCCCTACCCCTTCCTGACGGTCGGCAATGACGACTTAAAACCGGAGAAAAGCGTTAACTCTGAGCTGGGTCTGTACTGGACGGGCGATGTGCTGTCGCTCGATGGCACCGTGTTCTATACGCAATTCAAAGACAAGATTGCGGAACAAACCATTTGTGAAACCACGGCGACCAACCAGTGCTCAGTCAATGGCTACAACGCCGACTCGGTGAGTAAATACTTTAACGTCAGCGAAGCCGATGTGTACGGCGTCGAGCTCAACGCCGACTGGCAAATTAGCACCGACGTCAAAGCCAATGCCAACTACACCTACAACCACAGCGAGCAGAAAAGTGGCGTCAACAAAGGCTACGCGCTGAACGACTACCCACGCCATATGGCGAACTTGTCGCTGAACTGGACGGCGACGCAAAGCCTCGACGTGTGGAGTACGGTGAACTACCGCAGCAGCAACCGCAACAGCGGTAATAACAACAAGTACGATGATTACACGATGGTGGATGTGGGCGTACGCTACCAGTTGAATAAGCACACACAGCTGATGGCGGGGGTCTACAACGTGCTGGATGAGGATCCGAAACTCACGACCGCATGGAGTGAGTCCGCTCAGGTGGAAGGACGCCGCTATAACCTTGGCGCGCGCGTGGAGTTCTAAATCCTAAAAAACAACGCCACCCGAGGGTGGCGTGTTATACCTGTCGTCTTTCAAACTGCCTCTGCGTTGGCTTTCCTCGCTTACCCCA
>NZ_SZWV01000051.1:78393-96481 GCF_005280945.1 Citrobacter sp. wls718 | reverse complement strand
GTCACGTACTGATGTACGTGACTGGGGATTCCTGCGTCGCCGCCTTGATGCAAATCGAAATCCATCAGGTATATGTTAGTACTTGTCGCGGTCTAACCAGTTACCGCTTTCTATCAGCGTTAACCCATCTACCGAACGTTGATATACATACATCCATGCACTTCCGTAAGGCGTCTGAATTAACTGGCGTGCGTACTCTCCGCCACGCGAGCGCAGCGCATCAAGCTCTGCCAGCGTGGCGTTATCAATACGATAAACTTCCCCGTGTACCGTTCCGTTTCCCGGAACCGCGCCTGGATAGTGGCCCAGACTGTACAACTGGTAGTTATCGATGCTGAAATTACCCAGCAACTGGGCGTTGGTCATCCAGTGGCTGTTACCTTGCTTGGTACGTAAACTACCATAAACAAATATTCGCATTGCTAAAACTCGAACTGATAGAGCAAATCAAGTGCCTGATCAACGCCAGACACAGCTTCCAGATATAGCTTAGGCATCAGACGATAACGTAGCGTGAGTGTCGCTAAAGAGTCAAATATACCCACACCATATTTCACCTGCAGACCTGGCAGTACATATCCGCTGACAACCACCTGAGATGAATCGCCCACCCCTTGCGTGTCCAGCGCCAGATTGCTTACGCCAAACGTCTCCCCGATTTTACCCACAATCTGACCACTTTGTGCAACCCCTAAGCCAATAAGCATAGACGTCATTGCCGCACTATCGCTCTGTTCGCTGTCCAATCCTTGCCCGCGCAGCAGGTAAGAGAGCGCCATTTGCTGCGACATCGCCGGGTCGGAGAAGATTTCCGCTTTCGGTTCATCTGCCGTACCCGTTACGCGAACACCGGCGATCACGTCGTCTTCGGTGGCATCCGGGTTACGAATAGCCTCGATATTGAGCAGCGGCTGATCCGGTGGACCGGAGAACAACAGCTCACCTTTACGTACAATCAAATCCTGACCATACGCATGGAAGCGGCCGCTTGGGATATTAATCTGCCCGTTGAGGCCCAGCCCCTGCTTATCCTGTGCCACTTTGAGATCGCCCGTCAAACGTGCTTTCAGACCAAAGGCATCGATACGCACGTTGTTGCCGACGTGGATGTTCAGGTTGCTGTTGATCGGGATCCCGGCGCTCTGCGGTTTCTCCGGCTGTAGATTGTCATTGAGCATCACCATATCACTGGAAACACCGACCGCGCTTTCCGGCAGGTCGTGCACCACAATACGCGCCCACGGCACATCAACATTGCCGTTCAGAGTAAACAGGTTCGGCGTGGCTTCAAATTCCACATCCGGCGAGACATCCAGACGCACCATTGGCGGCACGGTGATACGCACCCGGCTGCCTTTGGCCGCAATGCGCGCTCGCCAGTTGTCTAGTTGACTCCAGTCGGCGTCACCGCTCAGGTTTATCTCTCCCTGCTGCGTGCGCACCACGCCCGCAATTGTCGAACGGGTCCCGGTGAAGTTAACGGCCAACTGGCTGGGTTGCATGTCGAACGGCATAAAGTTGCCGTCAACGTCCAGGCCGCTCAGCTGCAACTGGCCGAGCAATTGTGGACTTTGCAGGTCACCTCCGAGGCGCAGGTTGGCGTTTAGCATCCCGGCGGCTTTTTCGCCGCGCGAGAAGATAGGGTTCACCATCGCCAGATTGAAATTGCGGATATTGACGTTCCCGCCCAGATTGCGTCGTCCTTGCGGGTCACTTATCTGCACCTGACCGTCAAACTGGCCGTTATTGGTCAGGCGGATCAGCCAGCCCAGTTCGGCACGGTTGTTGTGCAGGTCGGCGGTGAGATTCAGCGTGTCAAACGCCACCGGCAGCGGGGCATCGTTGACGCTTTGTGTCACCTTCACATTACGTCCATTCAGCGTCACCTGCCCCTGCGGCAGTCCTTCTTTGGTGGTGTCCCAGCTCACATCGGCCTTGCCTGTAAACACGCCGCTGGCCTGGGTGGCATCCGGCATAAACGGTTTCAGCATCGCCAGATCGAAACGGTTAAGGTTCACCACTGCGCGACCTTCCGCTCCGGCATCTATCGTCTGCGGTACGCACAGTTCCGCATTTGGGTTGTTCCAGCAGTGCGGCCCGATGCTGATTTTCTGTTCCTGATTGCGGTAATCCAGCGCAATGGCGCGGTTCAGCGACCACGGACCAACCGGGGTCTGGAAGCGGGTATTGCTTAATTCCCCTTTCCAGCGCTGCTCTTTGCGATCAAAACTCCCGGCCAGATCAAGCTGTCCCGAAACCGGCTCGCCCTGAATACGTAGCTGCAGCTCATGCTGCTTTTCGCTTCCTTTGGCGTTCAGCGTAACCAGATTGATGTTCACATCAGGTTGCACAATCCGCTCAACGCGCACGTTGAGGTTACCGGCAATCTGCTCCGCTGATTTCACATCGCCTTCAACACGCACCTGAGCCACGGACAGTTCCTGCCAGCGCAGGCCACGGGCAGTGATATCCGCCAGCAGTTCCGGCGCCTCTACCGTACCACGCACCTTGACCTGCCCCTTCGCCGTGCCGCCCAGCCCCGGCAGCGCGTTATCCAGACTTGGGGCATCAATCGTCGCGTCGAGATTGAGATCTTTGACGCCCAGCTCACCTTTCACCTCAGCGCTGTTGCGCCCCAGTTCCAGATGCAGACCGGGGATGGTCCACTGCAGGTAGCTGTTACCCTTCAGCGAGCCGTTCACATTGACCTTGTTCTGCTTCACGTTACCGCTCAGCTTCAGCTCTGGCACCTCCATCTGCCAGCTTCCGCCGTACAGGCTACCGCGGGTTTTGATCACACCATTCAGTTTCGAGGGCCATTCCGGCACCTCTTTCGCCGTATTGATGCCGTCCAGCGTCAGCTCCCCGCGCCAGCTAATGGCTTGCTGCCAGTCCACCAGCGCTTTCAGCTCGGTTTTACCTTCCAGCGCGGCAACGCTAAGTTTGTCGAGATTGATCTGCTGCTCATTGCCTTTGGCATCCAGCGTGATGATCGCCGGAGGAATATCCTGGCCTTTCACGGCGGCGTGCATCGAGAGCGTATAGTCGGTCATCTTGCCGGTCAGCTTGAGCTTGATGTCATCGGCCTGGAACTGCTTGTCGCCGGTAAATGGCCAGTAAACCTGCTTACTCACCACCTCCAGATTGAGCGGTAATCCCGCTTCCGCCAGACGTGTCTGTGCACGCAGATCCATGTCCACCGGACCAGACAGATTGACACCCACTTCCAGCTGGTCACGCAGCGCGCCGCCAACCTTCAGCTTCACCTTCTCGCCTTTTAACGGTTCGATGTTCAGCGTGCTGTTGAGGGTAATATCAACCGGCCATTTGTCGGTCAGTTGCGCCGTACCGCTGGCCTTCACTGCCCCCTGGCTGGAGTCGATATCCAGCGCGTCGAGCTTCATGTTGCCGTCAATGCTGCTCACCTTCAGCAGCATGCTGTGCACCGTTAAATCCGTATCACCGGTGACGCGCAGCTGCTCACCGCGAAATTCTTCGATATTAAGATTCAGCGGCAGATGAACGTCGGTCATTTCCGGCAAAACAGGTTTTGAGAACAGATCTTTCAGCGTTTCGCCCAGCGGTTTTTCATCCGGCTGCGGGTTTTGGATCTTCGGTTCCACCACCTCTTCCTGCGCCACGTCCGCCACTTTTGGCAGGGCGATTAACAGCCCCTGCAATGACGTAGGTTTCAGGGTCAGCGTTTTTTCCTGCCAGTTCAGTCCGGAGGTAAAATCCAGCACCGACACCGTGGTGTCATCGATTTTGATATTGATGTTGTTAAGCGCCACGCGGGAAAGCGTGATCGGGTAAGGCGTGGAGAGGTTTAGCGGGCCGCTGTCTTCTTCCTCAACCGGCGCAGAAGGCGGCATCTTTTTGCTGTCGATCGCCACGTTGATGTCTTTCAGCGACAGATCATTGACGCACAGGCTGCTGTCCCACAGGCAGTTAAGACCAACGGCCAGATGTACTTCACCGGCATTCACCGCCACACCAGGTTGGTCGTAGCGAATATTTTTAAGCGACAGATCCCGCCAGCCGCCGGTGACCTGGCCAATCTCCAGCCCTGGAACCCAACGATTAGCGGCCTTGAAGACCAAATGCAGGCCCGAGGTCGTGCCGACGAGGAACGCCACGGAGCCCAACAACAGCAGGATAACAATCAATACGCCGAGGCTTATCTTCTTCCATAAACTCATAATTCAGGCCCCAGACCGATGTAAAACTGTAAACCATGTTCATCTTTGTCGCCGATCGGCGCAGCTAAATCGAGCTTGATCGGCCCGACCGGTGACTGCCAACGAACGCCAACCCCGGCACCGGTTTTGAAATCGCTTCGGCGGATATCGCTCACCGCTTCACCGCTATCCACAAACATCGCCCCCCACCATTTACCGGTTACGTTGTACTGGTATTCCAGCGATCCGGTCGCCAGCTTGGAGGCCCCTTTCAGCTTGCCGTCACTCCCTTCAGGCGAAATAGATTTGTATTTATAGCCGCGAATACTGCGATCGCCCCCGGCGAAGAAACGCAGGTCCGGCGGGACTTTGTCGAAATCGCCGGTTTCAATCCAGCCGAGGTTGCCACGCATCACAAAGCGATGGCTGTCGTACAGCGTACGGATCCAGACGTTTTGCGCCTGAAAGACGGAGAAGTCGACGTCAGAGCCCCAGGCAGTATTGGAGTAATCAATGGAATAGCGCTGGGAATCGCCCCAGACGGGCATCAGGCCGCCGCGCGAGCGCGTCCGGCTGATCATCACGCCCGGATACAGCAGCATCGTGGTGTTGGTGACGTTACCCTGAGTAAAGTGGTCAAGACTCCAGCGCAGGTTGATCGCACGCTGCCAGCCGCTGGAGAGGTCCCAGTAGCGGGAGACGGCAAGCGTGGTTGAGTCCTGCTCGGTGTCGTTCAAATCGGTACGTTTAAAGCCCCCCTGCACCAGGTAATACTGCTCCAGCGGGTTCTTTAACAGCGGCATTTTATAGCTGAAATCCAGGACCTGCTCCGGCGCAGAGATACTGGCACTGGTGGTCAGGCTATGGCCGTAGGAGTTCATCCACGGCTTTTTCCACGTGGTTTTTAACCGTGGCCCGACGTCAGTTGAATAGCCCACCCCGGTTTCAATGGTGTTTTCCGTGCGTGGTGAGACCACACCTTTCAGCGGTAACACTTTGGTTTCGCGGGCTTTGTCGAACTCTGGTGCCACCACGACAGAATTAAACCAGCCGGTTGCTGAGAGACGGCGGTTCAGCTCCGCCAGGTCTTTGGATTCGTACTCTTTGCCCTCTTTGAACGGCACCAGGTTTTGCAGGTACTCATCGCGAATTTGCGAACCTTCAAAGGTGACATGACCAAAGCGATAGCGCTCACCGCTGTTGTAATCGATATCCCAGAACGCCTGGCGACGATCGAGCGCAATCCCCAGCTGGCTTTTATTAAATTCACTGTCAAAGTAGCCTTTGCGCAGCGCCACGCTGGTTAATGACTTTTTGAAGCTGTCATAGTCTCCTTGATTGAGCACCGTGCCGATTGCCGGACGCGTTTTCAGCAGATCCAGGTAATCGCTATCGGTGCGCGCCCCGCCGCGTAAAACAACGTCGGTTCCACCAATAAGTACCGGCTCTCCGGGCGTCACTTTAGCGATTAATACCTGACGTCCCTTCGCCGGCGGCGGACGCAGTTCAAAATCAATGGTCGGCTCAAAATAGCCCAGCGCTTTTAACCCTTCGCGAATAGCGTCATCAACGCGCGCACGAAAACGTCGGTCCGGTGTGACTTCATCACTTTGAATCGTGGACAACTGCGCACGGACGTTTTTCTCCAGCGGTCCCGATAATCCTTCGACCTGTAAGCGAACATTTGCGGCGACGGCCGGGCCGCTTAAGCACAGCAACCCCACCCAACACAACTGACGGATATGTGGCACATTTTCTCCTGAATATCCTTTTTTCCCACCCCTGGAAAAAAATACTCTGCCGTTCCTCGGCTTAACAAAAAATCAACAATAAGAGTTGAAAAACAGACGGCAACCCAAATATTTCTTATGTTTAACTCTAGACGTATTCACGCCAGTTATTGTGGGCAAAGACGCGTCTTGTTACAACCTTAACCCAAATGACTGATTTCGGGAGAACGGCCATGAGTTTATTTGATAAAAAGCATCTTGTTTCTCAAGCAGATGCTCTACCTGGACGCAACACCCCGATGCCCGTGGCAACGCTGCATGCGGTGAACCAACATTCGATGACCCACGTACCCGAAGGGATGGAAATCGCCCTGTTCGCGATGGGCTGTTTCTGGGGTGTGGAGCGTTTGTTCTGGTCTTTACCCGGCGTTTACAGCACGGCTGCCGGGTATACCGGCGGCTACACGCCTAACCCAACCTATCGGGAAGTCTGTTCTGGCGAAACGGGCCATGCCGAAGCGGTGCGTATCGTTTATGACCCGCATGTTATCAGCTACGAGCAACTGCTGCAGGTGTTCTGGGAGAATCACGACCCGGCGCAGGGCATGCGTCAGGGCAATGACCAGGGCACGCAGTATCGTTCGGCCATTTATCCGCTCACGCCGGAGCAAAAGAGTGCAGCAGATGCCAGCCTCGCGCGTTTTCAGGCGGCGATGACCGCTGCGGGCGATGACCGCCACATCACGACAGAGATTAATACCGCCACGCCGTTTTATTATGCCGAGGACGATCACCAACAATATCTGCATAAAAACCCTTATGGATATTGTGGTATTGGCGGCATTGGCGTGTGCCTGCCGCCGCAGAACTAATCTGCTGCTGCCCGATGGCGCTACGTTTATCGGGCCTGTCGGGTCAACTATTGTTCCCGCGCCAGCGCGGCATGGCGCGTGGCATTGGCGACGGTTCCCCTTTCCGTCACTTTGCCCTTGAGCAGCAGATTAAACACCGGCGCAGCCGGGCGATTGAGGCGGTTTTGCAGCAAATGCACCGCTTCTACGCCTAATGCCCGACAGGGAATGGTAATGCTGGTGACCGCAGAAACCACATGGCCATCCAGTTCTTTGACGTCCGTGGTCATCAGCGAGATATCATCGGGAATGCGTACCCCCAACGCTTCCAGCACGCGACGAACGCCGCTGGACATTGACGCCCCGGCACAGAAAATCACTTCCGGCCATTCGCTCTGCGGCAGTTCACGTAGCCGGTCGCTAATCGCCTGTATCGCCTCTGGTTCAGAAAATCCTTCCGTCACCAACAGATCGCGCCGGGCATCAAACGGCACCTGATACTGCCGATAGATCTCCTTTATGCCTTCCAGACGCCAGTACAGGGTTTCACGTCGTAGGCTGGTGACGTGGAGAATGCGCCGATGCCCCTGCTCAAAAAGATACTGCACCGCCTGGTTGCCAATCGATCGGTGATCGGGCGAGACCGCGTCCAATACCCCTTCTTTATCCTGTGAGTTGATCAGCACGCAGGGTTTTCCCAGCGACTGCGCCAGCTTATGCACGGTGGGGTCATCAATGCCGATGAGAATAATGGCGTTGATATTCTTGCTGTTGGCCTTTTCCAGAAAGAGCTTGATGTCGGCTCGCTGCTCATCTAACCCGCAGTAGCTCAGATAGACATCATGCGGCGCAATAGCTTCAGCAATGCCGCGCGTCACTTCGAGGTAAAACACATCGCCCTGCGCAATGAATGTGCGCTGTGGAGCGAAGACCGCAATCCCGTTGATCAGCAGCCGCCCGCAGGCCAGCGTATCAAGCACCCCTAGCTGGCGCGCGCATTTCACGATGGCTTCCCGAGCTTTATCGCTGGTACAGGACTTCCCGCTCAGTACCCTCGACACGGTACTCACGGAGAACCCGGTTAAGGCAGCGATTTCATCCATTTTTAGCTTGCCTGACATTCTGTGACCTCGCTCGCAATCTATTTTTGCAAGTTTTTGCAAACCTAGTTCATTGACTCTAAAACACTTTTTTAATATCTGTGCGAACTTCTTCCTCATCCTGCAACCGCTCTCACAAAATCACATTGTCGATATTCCAGGCGTTTCTTATGGTCCGCTTATCCCTTATTTCTGATGAAAAGGCCTGACATGAAAAAATTACGCTTTGGCATTATTGGCGTGGGAAATATTGGCACCGTCCACGCCCGCTATCTGCTGGCTGGGACCGTAAAGGACGCCTGCCTGACGGCGGTCTGCGATAATAACGCCGACAAGCATGCCGCTATTCGCCAGTTGGTAGGCGATGCGGTTGCACTGTTTATCAGTGCTGAGGAGATGCTGAACAGTGGGCTTGTCGACGCGGTTATCGTCGCTACGCCGCACTATGCGCATCCGGGTTTATCGATGATGGCAATGCGTCTTGGCATTCATACGTTGTGCGAAAAACCGGCCGGGGTCTGTACCGCGCAGGTCCACGAGATGAACACCTGCGCCCGTGAATGCGATGTGGTGTTCGGCATGATGTACAACCAGCGCCCGAACCCGCTGTATCAGAAAGTAAAAGATCTGATCGACAGCGGCGAGCTGGGCGAATTGCGCCGCTCCAACTGGATAATCACCAACTGGTATCGCTCACAGAGTTACTACAACTCCGGCGGCTGGCGCGCGACATGGAAAGGTGAAGGCGGCGGTGTGCTGCTCAATCAGGACCCGCACCAGCTTGATTTGTGGCAATGGCTGGTCGGTATGCCCATACGCTTGCGCGCGTTTTGCCAGTTTGGCAAACACCGCCAGATTGAAGTAGAAGATGAGGTCACCGCCTACGCGGAATACGCCAACGGTGCAACCGGCGTGTTCATCACCACCGTCGCCGAAACCCCCGGCACCAACCGCCTCGAGATCGTCGGCGATCGCGGAAAAGTGGTGGTGGAAGAAGGCCGCCTGCGCTTCTGGCGACTGCGTGAATCCGAAACCGACTTCAACGCCCGCTGGCAAAACGGCTTTGGCGAGCCGGAGTGCTGGGAAGTGACTATCCCTACCGCACCAGAATGCAGTGAGCATCATGTCATCACCGCCAATTTCACCGCCGCGGTCCTGCACGGCGAACCGCTCATCGCCCCTGGTCTGGAAGGCATTCGCGGCCTGACGCTGTCCAACGCCATGCACCTCTCCACCTGGACCGATGACTGGGTTGAGCTGCCAATTGACGAGCAGCGCTATGCCCGGTTGTTGCAGGCGCGTATCGACTCATCGGTCGAGAAAACCACCGCCAGCCGCACGCTGGACGCCTCCGCAAGCTGGCAGCGTTAAGGGGATGACCATGCTGAATATTGCCATTGTCGGCACCGGAAACATCTCCCATAACCACATTCAAAGCTATTTACAGTTTGCGGATCGCTGCCGGATCGTCGCGCTGGTCGACATCTGGCCGGAAAAAGCCGAAGAGAAGAAAACGCGCTACGGCCTAAGCGAAGCACGGGTCTACAGCAGCCATCAGGCCATGCTGGACGCGGGTATTAATGTGGACGTTGTCGACGTCTGTACTCCGCCGTACGTCCACGCCGACATCAGCATTGATGCTCTGCACGCGGGCAAACACGTGCTGTGCGAAAAACCGATGGCCGCCTCGCTCGCAGAGTGTGATGCGATGATTGCCGCGCAGAAAGCCAGCGGAAAAATGTTATCGGTCATCGCACAAAACCGCTTTACCGATGCCTTCTGGCGCTTAAAAGCCGCCGTTGATTCCGGCCTTGCGGGCAAAATTTGCCACGCGCAGGTGGACTCGTTCTGGTGGCGCGGGCATTGCTATTACGATCTGTGGTGGCGCGGCACCTGGCAGAAAGAAGGCGGCGGCTGCACGCTGAATCATGCGGTACACCACATCGATGCAATTCAGTGGATGCTCGGCTTCCCGAGCGAAGTGGTAGCGATGATGAGCAATGTCGCCCATGACAACGCGGAAGTGGAAGATCTCAGTGCGGCCATTTTCAAATATTCAGACGGGGCGCTGGCTCAGCTCACCGCATCCGTTGTGCATCATGGTGAAGATCAGAAAATCGTTATTCAGGGCGAAAAGGCGCGGATCTCCGCCCCGTGGAAGGTGTATGCCAGCCAGTCGGCGGATAACGGCTTTCCACAAGCGGACAATCATCGCGAACTGGAAGAGCAACTGGACGCGCTGTTTCATGCCACGCCTGCGCTTCAATGGACGCTGCATAGCGGACAAATCGACAACCTGCTCAGCGCCATCGAACAACAGACGCCCCCACTGGTCGACGGGGAACAGGGTAAACGTTCGCTGGAGCTGATTACCGCTATCTACAAATCCGCCATTACCCGCACGGTGGTAACGCTGCCCATCCCCAGCCACGACGATTTTTATCGTACCGGTGGCCTGATGGCAAAAGCCCCGCATTTTTATGAGAAATCCGCCTCCGTGAGCAATTTCACGGAAGTCGGTGCTATCCCTCTGGGTAAAGACTTAGATTCAGGAGCAGAGTAATGAACAAGACAGATGGAATGAACTACGCCCCGACCGGCAAACCACAGCCGGTGGTAAAACCTGGTGAGTTTGTGATTGCCGCTGCCACGCTCGACCACGGTCATATCTACGGGATGTGCAACGGGCTGATCGAAGCCGGAGCCACCCTGAAGTGGGTGTACGACCCGGACCCGGCGAAAGTGGAGAAATTCCTGCAACAGTACCCGCAGGCGCAGGTGGCTGACTCACTGGAGACCATTCTCAACGACCGCGATGTCAGGCTGGTCGCCGGGGCGGCAATCCCCTCTGAACGCTGCCCGCTGGGACTAAAGGTGATGGCGGCGGGTAAAGATTATTTCACCGACAAAGCACCGCTGACTACTCTCGAACAGCTGGAAGACGCCAAAGCCATGGTGGCCAGGACCGGGCGCAAGTACGCGGTTTACTACAGCGAGCGCCTGCACGTTGAAAGCGCAGTTTTTGCGGGCGATCTGGTCAAGCGGGGGGCAATTGGCCGGGTGATCCAGACCCTGGGCACCGGCCCGCATCGTGAAGGCAGCGGACGTCCGGACTGGTTCTACGATCGACGCTATTTCGGCGGCATTCTGTGTGATATCGGCAGCCATCAGATTGAGCAGTTCCTGTTTTACACCGACAACCTCGAGGCGCGTGTGGTCGCAAGCCAGGTGCGCAACGTCAATCATCCGCAGTATCCACAGTTTGAAGACTTTGGCGATGCGATGCTGGCGGGCGAGAACGGCGCAACGGGCTATTTCCGCTGCGACTGGTTCACGCCGGACGGCCTCAGCACCTGGGGGGACGGACGCCTGACGCTGCTGGGCACCGAGGGCTATATCGAGATCCGCAAGTATGTCGATATTACCCAAGGTGAACAGGATGTGGTGTATCTGGTTAATAAAGAGGGGGAATTCCGCTATCCGGTCGCCGGTAAGGTAGGGTTCCCGTTCTTCGGCGAGTTTATTCTCGACTGCCTGAACCGTACCGAAAACGCCATGACCCAGGCCCATGCGTTTAAAGCCGCCGAGCTGTGCGTGAAGGCGCAAATGCTCGCCAATGCACATGCATAATGGGGGCAGCATGAAAACGTTAAATGCCGCCATTATTGGTGCCGGTGCCATCCACCGTAGTCACGTCAACGCCCTACGGCTCTTGCCGGGGGTGACGCTACGCGCGCTGGTCGACACCGACAGCGTCAACGGGCTACAGCAGGCGATGACCTATAACTGCCGCTTTTATCCCAATTACCGGGAAATGCTGCTGGATAACGACATTGACGTCGTGCATATCTGTACGCCGCATTTTGAGCATAAAAATATGATTCTCGCCGCCCTTGCTGCCGGGAAACATGTGTTTTGCGAAAAGCCGGTAGGCATGAATGGAGGGGAAGTTGCCGACATAGCTGACGCCGCAGCCTCGGCGCCGGGACTGCTGGGCGTGTGCTACCAGAACCGGCTGAATCCCACCAGCTTACGCATACGCGATGAACTGGCGAAAAATACGCTTGGTAAAATGCTCAGCATGAAAGCCGTGCTGACCTGGTCACGCTCCGGGGCGTACTACAGTGACAGTCCGTGGCGCGGGCGTTTTGCTCGCGAAGGCGGCAGTTTACTGATTAATCAGGCCATTCATACTCTCGATCTGATGCAGTGGTTCGCCGGGGGCGTCACACGCTTAAAAGGCGTGGTGGATAGCAGCGAACTGGCAGCGGTGACGGAAGCAGAAGACAGCGCGATGGCAACGCTGCATTTTGCCAACGGTGCACGTGGCCTGTTTTACGCCAGCAACTGCAATACACTCGATTCTCCGCTGTTGCTGGAGATCCACTGTGAAAACGGCATGCTTCAGCTAACTGACAACGCGCTATGGCGCGTCACAAAGGACCAGCGCCTGAAGCTGGATAGCGATGGTTCACCAGACGGCAGCGCCAAAAGCTACTGGGGTCTTGGTCACCAATTGGCCATTCGCCAGTTCTATCATGCTATTACCCATCGCGGTCAGACAGAATATATCGATATCCATCAAGCCCAAAAATCGCTGTTGATGGTGGACGCTATTTATCGTTCATCTCTGACGCGACAATGGATAAATATTAATAATTAAAATTCATTAAGCATTCCATAAGTAAATAAATAAGCCGGGTAATACCGGCATACAGATACCCTATACACAAAATCATTCAAGATGCTTCAAGGCGGTAAGTCTGGTAACGCCCAGGCGCTTACATAAGTAAGTGACTGGGGTGAGCAGGCGTAGCCAACAAAGAGGCTGCTTGAAGGATGACGTAATATACACTGGAAAAATAATTATGGTTAAACCAACTGAACGCAGAGTCGGTTATGGTGTAGCAATTGGCTACGGCATCACTGATTTATTTGGCGGCGGGGCTTTCGCTATTATCGGCACCTGGCTGTTATTTTTTTACACTACCTATTGCGGTTTAAGCGTCCTGGAGGCAGGTTCCATATTTGCTATTGCCCGCGTGATTGATGCTTTACTCAGCCCGATTATGGGCTACGTCACCGATAATTTTGGCAATACCTGGCTTGGGCGGAAATTTGGCCGTCGCCGCTTCTTTTTATTACTCAGTTCGCCGCTCATGTTTCTCTATGCCCTGCTGTGGCTGACCGATATGGGTTACTGGTATTACCTGGGAACCTATTTGTCGATTGAATTGCTGTCGGCCATGGTACTGGTACCGTGGGAAACCCTGGCAGCAGAGATGACTAACCGTTACGAAGAGCGTAGCCGCCTTTCCGGCGTGCGCATGATCTGCTCGCAGCTCGGCGGCTTTCTGGCCGTCTCGGTTCCCGGCATTCTGATGCAGTTTACTGGCAAAGATAATCCGTTTACCTACACCCTGACCGGGATTATCTTTTCCGTCGTTTTCTGTATCGCCGTATTTATTACCTGGCGCTGCACATGGGAGGCCAAAGATGTGCAAGAAGAGACATTTAAAACGGACCTTCAGCGCAGCAGCGGATTGTTCAATCATCTAAAGTACCTGGTACTCGATCTCTTCTCCTCGTTCAAAATTCGCGCCTTTCGTTTGCATATTATTATTTATATTTTCTCTTTCACCGCGATGGATGTATTCGGTTCAGTATTTACCTTTTACGTTATCTATTGTTTGAATCAGGATGCTGCATCGGTTTCCGGCTGGTTAAGCATTGCCGCGTTTGCGTCGGTGTTTGGCACCTATGGTTTTATGCTATTACTGAATAAACTCAATATTACGCCGTCCGCGGCGCTGCGACTCTCTTATAGCTGTATATTTGCGGTGCTGGCATTTTTATTTATTATCTATTACACCCAAACTCAGGTCTCCAACGTGTTGTTCTCCGCCGTCTTTATTCTGCTCGGCATGGCGCGCTCGGGTCTCTATTATATTCCGTGGAATATTTACAGTTTTATCCCCGATATCGACGAGATGGTGACCCAACAGCGGCGCGAAGGCATTTTTGCGGGCGTAATGGTACTCACCCGCAAAAGTACCGTGGCTATCGCTATCCTGCTGATCGGCATGGTGCTGGAGGAGTCGGGTTTTGTGAAAGGCAGCGGCGCCCAGCCTGCAATGGCGCTGCACGCCATTATCGGCTTGATGATCTTTGCTACCACCGCGCTGCTGGCCGTCAGTTTCTACACCACCTACAAATTCAAGCTTACGCGTGAGACGCATAAATTGCTGCTCAAAGAGATAGCCCGCCGCAAGCTGGGAGGCAACTATCGCGACTGCGATGAGGAAACACGGGTGGTGATAAAGCAGCTCACCGGCTACGAGTACGATGAAGTCTGGGGTGGCAGTGCAACGCAGCGGGCCACGGGGCGCGTCAGTCTTTCAGAAGCAGAATAAGGAGCGCATCATGTATAAACCCTGGAGCAAAACGCAGGCACAGCGCTGGTATCAGCAGCAACCCTGGGGCTGTGGTTTTAACTATTTACCACGTACCGCGGTCAACTGGCTCGACATGTGGCAAGCCGAGAGTTTCGATATCCACACCATCGAACAGGAACTTCGCTGGGCCAGCCAGTACGGCTATAACCAGCTGCGAACGAACTTACCGTTTACCGTCTGGCAGCATGACCGCGATGGCCTGATTGGCCGTATCGACACCTTTCTAAGCATTGCACACGCCCACGGTATCAAGGTGATGTTGACGCTGCTCGACGACTGCGCCTTTTCCGGCGATGAACCGTTTATCGGCCTGCAAAAAGCCCCGGTTCCCGGCGTGCATAATAGCCAGGCGGCGGGCAGTCCGGGACGGGCCTGCGTAATGGACAGAACCTGCTGGCCGCACATTGAAGCCTACGTTCGCGATATCATTCGATACTATCGTCATGACTCGCGCATCTGCGTCTGGGATCTCTACAATGAGCCCGGCAATGGCGGGATTTTCTGTAGCACAGGTGAATTTGCCCGTTACGACGACCGGCTGGAAATTTACGCCTTGACCCTGCTAACCCACCTGTTTAGCTGGGCGCGACAGGAGTCGCCGTCTCAGCCCCTAACCGTCGCCGCCTGGCATATTGACGATCGCGCAGCATGCGGGAACGCCTTTACCCATCCGATAGATGTTGCCGCACTGCGACTTTCAGATGTCATTAGCTACCATGCGTATGTTGATACCCCAGGCCAACTGTCTCTTTTGTCACAGCTTGCTGAGTTTGGCAGACCGGTTTTCTGTACCGAATGGCTGGCCCGCCACGTTGGTAGCCGAATAGAAGAACAGCTGCCGCTGTTTAACGCGCAGCGCGTTTCCAGCTATCACTGGGGGCTGGTGCAGGGCAAAACGCAAACCTGGCTACCGTGGCCGGATATCGCGCTCAACGACAAGACCGCACAGCTATGGTTTCATGATGTCCTGAAGCCAGACGGTTCACCCTATTGCGAACAAGAGATGCAGACCGTACGCCGGATTAACGCCGTTGGATAAGCCGCAATAATCCCCCTCTGGCGACTTTACAGTACCTTACGCTATACTAGCTTCTGAATTTACCGGCTCACTTCCACGAGCCGGTCTTTAGTTTGAATTCAATATAGATTCATACGGATTTATCCATTTCCCTTCCGAGGATCTGGCCTTAACGGCTGGATAAGATATGTTAAACAGTATTTTAGTCATTCTCTGCCTGATCGCCGTGAGTGCGTTTTTCTCGATATCCGAGATCTCGCTTGCCGCATCACGCAAAATTAAACTTAAGCTGCTTGCCGATGAAGGCAACATTAATGCGCAACGCGTAATGAAGATGCAGGAAAACCCCGGCATGTTCTTCACGGTGGTGCAAATTGGCCTTAACGCCGTCGCCATTCTTGGCGGTATCGTGGGTGATGCGGCATTTTCCCCGGTCTTTTACGGCCTTTTCTCAAAGTACTTTGCTCCAGAACTGTCCGAACAACTGAGCTTTATTTTGTCGTTCTCGCTAGTAACGGGTCTGTTCATCCTGTTCGCGGATTTAACCCCGAAACGCATCGGTATGATTGCGCCAGAAACTGTGGCTTTGCGCATCATCAACCCGATGCGCTTCTGTTTAATGGTGTTCCGTCCGCTAGTGTGGTTCTTCAATGGGCTGGCAAACAGTATTTTCCGGCTGTTCAAGATCCCAATGGTGCGTAAAGATGACATCACCTCCGATGATATCTATGCCGTATTTGAAGCCGGTGCGCTGGCGGGTGTCTTGCGTAAGCAGGAGCATGAGCTGATCGAAAACGTGTTCGAACTGGAATCCCGTACCGTACCGTCGTCCATGACCTCACGTGAGAACGTCATCTGGTTCGATCTGCACGAAGATGAGCAGAGCCTGAAGAACAAAGTGGCGGAACATCCACATTCCAAGTTTCTGGTGTGTAACGAAGATATCGATCACATCATCGGCTACGTGGACTCCAAAGATCTGCTGAACCGTGTGCTGGCCAACCAAAGCATGGCGCTGAACAGCGGCGTGCAGATCCGCAATACGCTGATCGTCCCGGATACCCTGACGCTGTCTGAGGCGCTGGAAAGCTTTAAAGCCGCAGGCGAAGACTTTGCCGTTATCATGAACGAGTACGCGCTGGTGGTGGGCATTATCACACTGAACGACGTGATGACCACGCTGATGGGTGACTTAGTCGGTCAGGGCCTGGAAGAACAGATTGTGGCGCGTGACGAGAACTCCTGGCTTATCGACGGCGGTACACCTATTGATGACGTGATGCGCGTACTGGATATCGACGAGTTTCCGCAGTCCGGCAACTATGAAACCATCGGTGGTTTTATGATGTTTATGCTGCGTAAAATCCCGAAACGTACCGACTCAGTGAAGTACTCAGGCTATAAATTCGAAGTGGTGGACATCGATAACTACAAGATCGATCAGCTGCTGGTGACGCGTCTGGACAGCAAACCCACCGTTCTGGTGCCAAAGCTGCCGGATGCGAAAGAAGACGGCGCGGCATAAGTTTTCCGACCTGAAAACATCAACGGCTCCTGTTACAGGAGCCGTTTTTTTATAGACTACTTAAACTACCGCATAGCACTTTGATCAAGCCATCTCAGTTTGCAGACGCAAGACCTGACGGTTAACTTCGGACATAACAGAAAAATGCAGTTTGTCCTTCACTTTTGGGATAAGAATCTTACCCTTATCAAATTCAAAAGCGCCTACGTCCTTGATATATAACCGTCCACGAAACAGGATCTTCACGTACTTCGCCACCTGCAGCGGGTTGTACCGTTGGAAAATTTTCATTGTTGTCTCCTGCTGAGCATTACGCCTTTGCGGTACCACAATCGGTCCGACAATCCTCAGGCGCAAATTTTAATGCCATATGACTATAGACTATCTCTACGTTGTTTCCAGCGTGTATAAGTTTATTTACCTTCAGGTTACAATTATTCAGAATTATCTTTTCAACGTTTCGCTGTCCTCAGTATAAGCCTTCATTTTTCACAGGATTTGTGCGCTCGTCCGCAAACTGGCATCGCGCTTGCGGGAAAAAGCATCATTCGCACATATGCTTAAACTCCACACCCAAGTGGTCGGATCACCTGCAAAATAAGAAAGAAGGAAACACCATGACCTTACAAAAACTGCTGGCACTGTCGTGCCTGTTGCTGCCGATGATGGCCTCTGCCCATAAATTTGAAACCAACCAGCGCGTGCCGCCGGTCGGGATCGCCGATCGCGGCGAACTGATTCTTGATAACGATAAGTTTAGCTATAAAAACTGGAATAGCGCGCAGTTGCCGGGGAAAGTTCGCATTGTGCAACACATCGCCGGACGCACCTCGGCAAAAGAGAAAAACGCCACATTGATTGAGGCCATCAAAGCGGCGAACTTGCCGCACGACCGCTATCAGACCACCACCATCGTTAACACGGATGATGCCATTCCCGGCTCCGGCATGTTTGTACGCAGCAGCCTTGAGAGCAACAAGAAGCTTTACCCGTGGTCACAGTTTATTGTCGACAGCAATGGCATCGCGCGTAAAACCTGGCAACTGGACGAAGAGAGCTCAGCCATCGCGGTCCTCGACAAAGACGGTCGCGTTCAGTGGGCGAAAGACGGGGCGTTAACGCAGGAAGAGGTGCAGCAGGTTATCGCCCTGCTGCACAAATTGCTCAGTAAATAGAGACCCGGAAGCCGGGGTTAAGGAACGATTCACGCGGGGTGTAATCCAACGGTTTA
>NZ_SZWV01000051.1:66384-78345 GCF_005280945.1 Citrobacter sp. wls718 | reverse complement strand
GGCTGCCGCAGCAACGGCGTGGCCTGCTGCGGTGTCCCAGACGTTGGTCGGCCCAAAACGCGGGTACAGCTGTGCCTGCCCTTCTGCCACCAGGCAGAACTTCAGCGATGAGCCAATCGACGTGGTCTGGTGCTCACCGAGCTGTTGCAGATACTCTTTTAGCTCGTTGTCGGCATGCGAACGGCTTATCACCACCAGCGGTGGACGCGCGTCGCGCACCTGGATTTGTTTGTGCACGCCGCACTCTTCTTTCCAGGCTTTACCTTCGGCCGCGCTGTACATCACCTTCATTACCGGGGCATATACCACGCCCAGTACCGGTTTTCCTTTCTCGATCAGCGCGATATTAACGGTAAATTCACCGTTACGTTTGATAAACTCCTTGGTACCATCCAACGGGTCAACCAGCCAGTAACGCTGCCAGTGCTGGCGGATATCCCAGCCCGGCGGGTCCTCTTCTGACAACACCGGTATATCCGGCGTCAGCGCCTGTAATCCTGCAAGGATCACCGTGTGCGCGGCAATATCCGCCGCCGTGACCGGAGAATCATCCTGCTTGCTGGTGATTTCTATCGGTTTGATTCCATCGTAGACCTGCATAATGGCATCGCCCGCGTTCCGTGCAAGCTGGCATACATGTTCTAGCATTCTCCACCTCATTTATAGCAGCGGTGTTAACTCGTTGTTTTACTTATACCCGATCGTCAGAGGATCCGCCAACTGTGATAGCGCCTGCGGTTTTAAACGCTCTATTCATGGCATGATTCACACTTCTGTAAGCAATAAGCTGTATATACATTTTCTTTTGTGGCCTGGTTCTAAAAAGGATGCCCTCTGATGATTAAGTTTAGTGCAACGCTTCTGGCCACGCTGATAGCGGCCAGCGTGAATGCCTCAACCGTCGATCTGCGCATAATGGAAACCACTGATTTGCATAGCAATATGATGGATTTCGATTATTACAAAGATACGCCAACGGAAAAATTCGGTCTGGTACGTACGGCAAGTCTGATCAATGCCGCCAGAAATGAAGTCAAAAACAGCGTACTGGTCGATAACGGCGATCTGATTCAGGGCAGCCCGCTAGGAGATTACATGGCGGCGAAAGGGCTGAAAGCCGGCGAAACGCACCCGGTTTATAAAGCGCTGAATACGCTGGATTACGCGGTCGGCAACCTCGGCAACCATGAATTTAACTACGGTCTGGAGTATCTGCATAAGGCGCTCGCAGGCGCGAAGTTCCCTTACGTTAACGCCAATATCATCGACGTTAAAACCAAAAAACCGCTTTTTACCCCCTATTTGATTAAAGACACCGAGGTGGTCGACAAAGAGGGTCACAAGCAGACGCTGAAAATTGGCTACATCGGTTTTGTGCCACCGCAAATCATGACCTGGGATAAAGCCAATCTCAGCGGCAAAGTGACAGTGAATGACATCACCGAAACCGCACGTCAATACGTACCGGAAATGCGGGCCAAGGGCGCGGATGTGGTCGTCGTGGTGGCTCACTCGGGCCTTTCTGCCGACCCGTATCAGGCTATGGCGGAGAACTCGGTTTATTACCTCAGCGAAGTACCGGGTGTTGATGCCATCATGTTTGGTCATGCTCACGCCGTGTTCCCAGGGAAAGACTTTGCCAACATCAAAGGCGCAGATATCGCTAAAGGTACCCTGAATGGCGTTCCGGCAGTAATGCCAGGCATGTGGGGCGATCATCTGGGCGTGGTGGATTTGGTGCTGAATAACGACAGCGGGAAATGGCAGGTCACCCAGGCGAAAGCTGAAGCCCGCCCGATTTATGATGCGGCGGCAAAAAAATCCCTGGCCGCTGAAGACACAAAAATCGTTGAGATCCTGAAAGCCGACCACGACGCCACGCGCGAATTCGTCAGCAAACCAATCGGTAAATCGGCCGATAACATGTACAGCTATCTGGCACTGGTGCAGGACGATCCAACCGTGCAGGTGGTGAACAACGCGCAAAAAGCTTACGTTGAACGCTTTATTCAGGGCGATCCGGATCTGGCGAAACTGCCGGTACTTTCCGCCGCCGCACCGTTTAAAGTGG
The DNA here is from genome assembly GCF_005280945.1 of Citrobacter sp. wls718. Lineage (NCBI taxonomy): Bacteria > Pseudomonadati > Pseudomonadota > Gammaproteobacteria > Enterobacterales > Enterobacteriaceae > Citrobacter > Citrobacter sp. wls718. The sequence goes on along the minus strand of NZ_SZWV01000051.1, from coordinate 76,274 downwards.
GCGGCCGTAAGAACGATCCGGCCAGCTTTGTTGAAGTGGAAAAAGGCCAGCTCACCTTCCGCAACGCCGCCGATCTGTACCTCTATCCCAACACGCTGGTAGTGGTAAAAGCCAGCGGTAAAGAGGTGAAAGAGTGGCTGGAATGTTCCGCAGGACAGTTTAATCAGATTGATATTCACAGCAGCAAACCGCAGTCGCTGATCAACTGGGATGGCTTTCGTACCTATAACTTCGACGTGATCGACGGCGTAGACTATCAGATTGATGTGTCACAACCCGCCCGCTACGACGGCGAATGCCAGACGGTCAACCCGCAGGCAGAGCGTATTAAGCATCTGACCTTTAACGGTAAACCTATCGACCCGGACGCTACCTTCCTGGTAGCAACCAATAACTATCGCGCCTACGGCGGTAAGTTTGCTGGTACCGGCGACAGCCATATCGCCTTTGCCTCACCGGATGAAAACCGCTCGGTGCTGGCCGCGTGGATAGGGGCCGAGACGAAGCGTGCCGGTGAAATTCACCCGGCGGCGGATAATAACTGGCGTCTGGCGCCGATCCACAGCGAGACGAAGCTGGATATTCGTTTTGAAACCTCGCCGTCCGATAAAGCCGCCGCGTTTATCAAAGAAAAAGGACAGTATCCACTGCAAAAAGTCGCCACCGACGATATCGGTTTTGCGATTTATCAGCTGGATTTGAGTAAGTAATTTTAGTGCTGGATGCGACGCAATAGCGTCTTCTCCGGCCTACGCATGAAGCCGACTTGTAGGCCGGATAAGCGCAGCGCCATCCGGCACATCGTTCACCCCGGGATCCGCTGCGCCAAAACCTGCGGTAAATTCATTTCGATCCAGTCCGCCAGTGCGGCGACTTTATCACTCACCTGCTCACCCAACGGCGTCAGACTGTATTCCACATGCGGCGGTACCACCGGATACGACACCCGGTTGATAAACCCGTCTTGCTCCAGCGCCTGTAAGGATTGCGCCAGCATCTTTTCACTGACACCGCCCATCTTACGGCGCAGATCGCTAAAACGGTGCGTGCCGTCGCGCAGCGCCACCAGAATCAATACTCCCCAACGGCTGGTAACGTGTTTTAACACCTCGCGGGAAGGACACTGTTCAGCAAATAAGTTGCCGTCGCGCAGTTGCTGAGAAAGCGTCGAATCTGTCATTTTCATACTTACCTTTTTGTGCGTACTTACTAAAAGTAAGTTTAGGTGTTAGCGTGAGTCAACACAAGACAAAAACCTGGAGTTCCTCATGATTGCGATTACCGGCGCCACTGGCCAACTGGGCCAACACGTTATTGAAAACCTGCTGAAAACCGTTCCCGCCAGCCAGATTGTGGCGATTGTGCGTAACCCAGCTAAAGCCGCTACCCTCAGCCTGCAGGGTATTACCGTCCGCCAGGCGGATTACACCGACGAAGCCGCCTTTACCACCGCGTTGCAAGGCATCGACAAACTGCTGCTGATCTCCTCAAGCGAAGTCGGACAGCGTACCCCACAGCACCGCAACGTGATCAATGCGGCGAAATCTGCACGTGTGAAATTCATCGCCTACACCAGCCTGCTGCATGCCGATACCTCCCCGCTGGGGCTGGCAGATGAACACGTGGCAACCGAGAAGATGCTGGCAGAATCCGGCCTCGATTACGCGCTGCTGCGTAACGGCTGGTACAGCGAAAACTATCTCGCCAGCGCCCCCGCAGCCCTCGAGCACGGCGTGTTTATTGGTGCCGCCGGAGACGGCAAAATCGCCGCCGCCACCCGCGCGGACTACGCTGCTGCCGCCGCGCGCGTCATCAGTGAAGAAGGCCATGCCGGGAAAATCTACGAGCTGGCGGGAGATGAAGGCTGGACGCTGAGCCAGTTGGCCGCCGAACTGGCTCAACAGAGCGGCAAAAAAGTGGTGTATCAGAACCTTAGCGAGGCCGATTTTGCCGCCGCGCTGAAAGGGTTTGGCCTGCCTGCCGGACTGGCAGAGATGTTGGCCGACTCTGATATCGGTGCCTCAAAAGGCGGGCTGTTTGACGACAGCCATACGCTGAGCACACTGATTAAACGCCCGACCACATCGCTGGCGGAGAGCGTCAGCGGCATCGTAAACTGTTAAAATTTGGTTAATTACGGTGGCATCCCCGCGCATCCTCTCTGATAATGATAAGACGATGTGTGGGGAGAGATAACGTGCAGGGTGTACCTGAGCAGTTTATTGATGAGAAAGACAGCGCCCGTTTTCGCCATCTGGCGCAGATACCGGGCGTTGAGCTGTATCATGCGCATATCTCGCGTTACGCGTTTGAGCCTCATACCCACGAAGCGTTTGGCATTGGCGCGATCGAAGCCGGCGCCGAGCGTTTTCGCTATCGTGGCACCCAGTACGTGGCACCGGCCCATTCCGTCGTGACCATGAATCCCGATGAGCTGCACACCGGCGAGGCTGAAACCGCCGACGGCTGGCGCTACCGGATGATTTATCTCGACCCCTCTCTTCTGCAAGAGGTCACCGGGATCCGCCACTGGTGGTTCCATGATGTGACGCGCCACGATCCCCACCGTTCACGCCAGATCTGTTCGCTGATCCACGGGATGTGGAACACCGAGGATCCGCTGGCACAAAAAGGATTGCTGCTCGATCTGATCGACACCTTCCAGCCACTGGCTCGTCATGCGCCGGTGTCGCAGGAAGGCGCGCATCGCTTTGATCGCGTGCGCGAATATCTGCATGATAACTACATGCACCCGGTTACGCTCGACGAACTGGCTCGCGTGGCTGCGCTCAGCCCCTGGCATTTTCAGCGCCAGTTCAAACTGCACTTTCACGTCACCCCGCATCAGATGCTCATGGCTGTGCGCCTGTGGCGCGCCAAAGATTTTCTCACGCGCGGTATGCCCGCCGCCGACGTTGCTGCGGCAACCGGCCTGACCGACCAGTCGCACCTCACCCGCGCGTTTACCCATCGCTACGGTATTACGCCTGTGCGTTATCAGAAGCAGGTTTATTCGCGCTAATGCGCAATCTCATACAATACAGCGGCGTTTTCCCTGCCTACACTCGGCGCAATGTTCAATGATGTGGATGTCAAAATGATTAGCGGTGTGTTGTACGCCCTGCTGGCGGGGTTGATGTGGGGGCTGATTTTTGTCGGGCCGTTGATCGTGCCGGAATACCCGGCAGTATTACAGTCGATGGGACGCTACCTGGCGCTGGGGCTGATTGCCCTGCCGCTGGCCTGGCTGGGTCGCGGACGTCTGCGTCAGCTATCGCGCAAGGACTGGAGAACCGCTCTGGCTCTGACGATGATGGGCAACCTGATTTATTATGTTTGTCTGGCCAGCGCCATTCAGCGCACCGGTGCGCCGGTCTCGACGATGATCATCGGCACGCTACCGGTAGTGATCCCGGTCTTCGCCAATCTGCTCTATAGCCAGCGTGACGGTAAATTATCCTGGTGGCGCTTGGCCCCGGCGCTGGTGCTGATCGGCATTGGCCTGCTGTGCGTGAATATTTCTGAGTTGAATCAGGGGTTACCTGATTTTAGCGGCTGGCGCTACGGGTCGGGTATCGCCCTAGCACTGGTTTCCGTGGTGTGCTGGGCATGGTATGCGCTGCGTAATGCCCGCTGGCTGCGTGAAAACCCCGATAAGCATCCGATGATGTGGGCCACCGCCCAGGCACTGGTGACGCTGCCCGTTTCTCTGCTCGGTTACATTGCGGCCTGCCTGTGGCTGAACGGGCAAACGCCGGACTTCTCCCTGCCCTTCGGCCCGCGTCCAGGCGTATTTATCGGCCTGATGGTCGCCATTGCGGTGCTGTGTTCGTGGGTGGGGGCATTGTGCTGGAACATCGCCAGCCAAAAGCTGCCAACGGTGATCCTCGGGCCGTTGATTGTATTCGAGACGCTGGCGGGACTGCTGTATACCTTTATCTTGCGCCATGAAATGCCGTCGGCGCTGACGATTAGCGGCATCGCGTTATTGGTTATCGGTGTGGTGGTGGCCGTCAGAGCCAAGCCGGAGAAACCGAGCGTCGTCGTGGTTCCACAACCATAATGTGCCGAATGGCGCTGCGCTTATCCGGCCTACGCGATAATTCCTTGTAGGCCGGATAAGGCGTTTACGCCGCCATCCGGCGCGACACTTTAAACACCGCAACGGTCTGATTCAGGCGTGACGCCTGTTCTTCGAGCGCCGCCGCCGCTGACGCGGATTCTTCCACCAGCGAGGCGTTTTGCTGCGTCACGCGATCCATCTCGGCAACGGCCTGACCAACCTGATCGATTCCCCGACTCTGCTCATCAGAGGCCGAAGCAATCTCACCCATGATATCGGTCACGCGGGTGACGGCGCTGACGATCTCCGCCATTGTTTCACCCGCCTCATGCACCAGTGCGGTACCGGCGTTGACCCGATGACCAGAATCATCAATCAGGGCCTTAATCTCTTTAGCCGCCTGCGCGCTGCGCTGCGCCAGAGTGCGCACTTCTCCTGCTACTACCGCAAAACCACGCCCCTGTTCACCGGCGCGTGCAGCTTCTACCGCCGCGTTCAGCGCCAGAATATTGGTCTGGAAGGCAATACCGTCAATAACAGTGGTAATTTGCGCGATTTTGCTGGAACTGGTGGCAATTTCATCCATGGTACGCACCACGCCATCAACCACCGTGCCGCCTTTTTGCGCCGTCTGCGAGGCATTTTTTGCAAGGCTAGTCGCCTGTCGTGCATTATCCGCATTCTGTCTCACGGTAGCGGTGAGCTGTTCCATGCTGGCTGCCGTTTCCTCCAGCGATGCGGCCTGCTGTTCGGTACGCGAGGAGAGATCGTTACTGCCCGCGGCGATTTCACCCGCCCCGGTGTAAATGGTATCGGCCCCATCACGCACCACGCTAACCGTGTTCGCCAGCGACTGCTGCATATCGCGGACGTTACGTGCCAGCAGCGCCATTTCATTGCTGCCGTCAGCACTGATGCTGTGGGTCAGGTCACCTGCGGCAATATGGCGAATATGTTCCATCACCTCGCGCAGTGGCTTCAACAGCACGCGCTGCATGGCTATCCAGCTAACGACAATCACCGTGACCACAATCAGCATGACGGCAGACAGCAACCAGATAATTTTCTGGTAGTCATTCTCGTTATCCTGCACGCCCGCATTTGCCAGCGCTGATTGTGCCGCACGCCATTCCTGATACACACCCTGCATTGCCGTCTGCTTTTGTTCAGCATTCTGTTTGAACATCTCTTCCAGTTTGCCTTCCGCCAGCAGCGCGTTCATTTTGGCAAGCGTGGTCGAATAAATGCCGTACTGCTCTTCCAGTCGATCAGCCAGATGTTCATCCAGACCCGGCGTTTCCGGCAACGCATAGTATTTATCGTAATGCTCTTTCGCTTCTGCCAGCAGTCGATTTGCCGTGCTTACCAGCTCTGTTAGCTGCCCGCCGTTCACCTCGCTGGCCATCGTGCCCTGCAGACGCAGCATGCCCCGGTTGAGCGTGACGCGCGCCTGGTTCAGGCTAATCCACGCATCGGTAAACTCGGCCACGTTCTGGCTGGAAAGCTGAGACACGTTAAAATTTTGCTTATCGTTGTTGAGTGCGCCAATAAAAACGCCTGCGGAGATGAGCTGCATCGCGCCCAGGGAAAGTAACACGGTGATAAGTAAGGTTATCACTTTGATTCGTTTGAACATCTGTTGCCTTTTTATTATGCAGGTATTGTCTGAGGTCTAACTATCGGCAGCCGCGCCCGCTTATTTAATCTTCTGACGCGGCTTTTTTCGCCGTTTTACGCCTTTTCAATAAGATTCAGCAGGTTAACGGTATAAGAAATTTTCGTGACAGCCATCACAAATCCCACCACCCCGAAAGGGGTATATCCTTCGCTATAAGTTGCATTTAAAATACATCTTATATTATTGAGAATGAGGTAACGGCTATGTCTTATCGCGATCAACCTTTAGGTGAACTGGCGCTCTCTATTCCTCGCGCTTCGGCACTGTTTCGTAAGTACGATATGGATTACTGCTGCGGCGGTAAGCAAACGCTGGCACGCGCTGCCGCACGTAAAGAGCTGGATGTCGAGGCTATCGAAGCCGAACTGGCGAAACTGGCTGAGCAACCGTTGGAAAAAGACTGGCGCAGCGTGGCACTGGCAGAAATTATCGACCATATCGTCGTTCGTTATCATGACCGCCACCGCGAACAGCTGCCGGAACTGATCCTGCAGGCCACCAAAGTTGAACGCGTGCACGCAGACAAGCCAAACGTACCACGCGGTCTGGCGAAAAACCTGACCATGCTGCATGACGAGCTGTCCAGCCACATGATGAAAGAAGAGCAGATCCTGTTCCCGATGATCAAACAGGGAATGGGTAGCCAGGCGATGGGGCCAATCAGCGTGATGGAAAGCGAGCATGACGACGCCGGTGAGCTGGTCGAAGTGATCAAGCACATCACCCAAAACGTGACGCCGCCGCCGGAAGCCTGCACCACCTGGAAAGCCATGTATAACGGCATTAACGAACTGATCGACGACCTGATGGAACACATCAGTCTGGAAAACAATGTGTTGTTCCCGCGTGCCCTCGCTGGTGAATAAAAAGGGCGCCTGAGAGCGCCCTGATTGATGAAGCATTAGAGCCGCGTCGCGGCTCTTTTTTTATTAACGTACACCTGCCATACGTTTCTTACCGATAAACAACCAGCCCAGCCCCAGCGCAATGAACCACAGCGGCGTGACGATCAGCGCCTGACGGGTATCTTCTTCCAGCGTCAGCAGTACCAGCACGAACACGAAGAACGCCATGCACACCCAGCACATCACCTTGCCCCACGGCATTTTGTAAATCGACTTCTCATGCAGCTGCGGACGCTGTTTGCGGTACACCAGGTACAAGCAAAGAATGATGGTCCAGACAAACATGAACAGAATCGCCGATACGGTGGTGATCATGGTGAACGCACCGATTACGCTCGGATTAACGTACAGCATCACCACACCGCCCAGCAGGCAGATACAGGAGAAGGTTAAGCCTTTCGCCGGAACAGCACGTTTGGACAGCTTGGCGAACGCTTTCGGTGCCACGCCTTCCTGCGCCAGACCGAACAACATACGGCTAGTCGAGAACACACCGCTGTTCGCAGAAGACGCCGCAGACGTCAGAACCACAAAGTTAATCAGGCTCGCCGCCGCCGGTAAGCCGACCAGCACGAACAGTTCGACAAACGGGCTCTTGGTTGGAACCACCGAGCCCCACGGGGTGACGGACATAATCACAATCAGCGCGAACACGTAGAACATGATGATACGGATTGGAATCGAGTTAATCGCACGCGGCAGGGATTTCTCCGGATCTTTGGTTTCCGCCGCTGTCGTCCCGACCAATTCAATACCCACGAACGCAAACACCGCAATCTGGAAGCCCGCAAAGAAGCCGCTCAGACCTTTCGGGAACCAGCCACCGTCATTCCACAGGTGGGTGAACGATGCCTGAACACCAGTAGGTGACTGGAAGTGCGTCAGTACCATCACCAGACCAACCACGATCAGGCCGACGATGGCGACAATTTTGATCATCGCAAACCAGAATTCCATCTCACCAAACATTTTCACCGTGGCGAGGTTGAGGACCAGCAGCAGAATGATTACCGCCAGCGATGCCACCCAGTCGGATAGCCCAGGGAACCAGAATTGCGCATACGCGGTAATGGCAACGACGTCCGCCATCCCGGTCACGACCCAGCAAAACCAGTAGGTCCAGCCGGTAAAATACCCAGCCCACGGCCCGAGCAGGTCAGAGGCGAAATCACTAAAAGATTTGTATTCGAGATTCGAGAGCAGCAATTCTCCCATTGCGCGCATCACGAAAAACAGCATAAAACCGATGATCATATAAACAAAGATGATCGACGGCCCGGCGAGGCTGATGGTTTTCCCGGAGCCCATAAACAGGCCGGTACCGATAGCGCCACCAATGGCAATAAGTTGAATATGACGGTTTGTGAGATTGCGCCGCAGCGACTGTTCAGACGAAGCCTCTTCGTCGGCAACGACTTTTACCTGATCTACCATGTTTTTTTCTTCCTGTACCTGTCTGTGTTGTTCAGGCTCTACGGCCTTTGGTGTGTCTATGATACGACGATCCCGTTATCAGGACTCATCGATATTAGGTAAGAATTGGCGGGATGAATACTAAGATTTAGATATAATGTTAATTTTATGTTTAAAGTGAGTGTCATATCACTCTGATAGCGCGAATCAGCTCACAAAAATACGCGCAAGCGCGCTATTTGCAAGATAAAATATCGACATCGGTATAACTATAGCTTTTCACGCTATTTTTCTGCTCCCCCCAAGGCTGAGGGGAACAGAAGTCACTGCTTACAGGATTTCAAGCAGCTCAACGTCGAATACCAGCGTGCTGAACGGAGGAATGGACGCACCCGCGCCACGCTCACCGTAGGCCAGTTCCTGAGGGATAGTCAGCTCCCATTTGGAACCCACCGGCATCAGGGTCAGCGCTTCAATCCAGCCAGGGATAACGCCGTTAACCGGGAATTCAGCCGGTTCACCACGGGCAACGGAGCTGTCGAACACGGTACCGTCGATCAGCTTACCGGTGTAGTGCACGCGTACACGGTCGGTACGTGCCGGAATAGCCCCTTCGCCCTGCGTCAGAACGCGGAACTGCAGACCGGATTCAGTGCTGTTTACACCCTCTTTCTCACGGTTTTCTTCCAGATATTTGACGCCATCAGCAGCCATAGACTGGAAACGCTCACGACGGACCGCATCAGCACGTTCGTGGATTTCACGCAGCGCACGGTGAACAACGTCAACCGGCACAGCTGGATGTTTGCCTTCCAGCGCGTCAGCAATACCCGCAACCAGCGCTTCAGGCAACAGCCCTTCCAGACCGGATTCGCTCAGCTGCTGTCCTACCTGCAAACCAATGCCGTAGCTTGCTTGCGCTTCGATAGTGTCAAAAGTCGGGGTGGCCATCATATTTCCTTTCATCGGAGGTAAAGTAGCGGGCAGCATAGCAGCCATGCCGCATCCGGTAAAACTTTGTCTCGGGAACAGATGACAAATCGCGAGGAAACATAAACAATAGGAATATCCCGCGTTGACGTCACGAAAGCGGGCATGAAGGCAAATATCATAGAATCAGGCATCTATACTCTATGATTCAGGAACGAGACGCGGAGCAGGAGGAAAGCCATGCCCGGGCGCTTTGAATTAAAACCAACCCTGGCGAAAATCTGGCATGCACCGGACAATTTTCGCATTATGGACCCGCTACCGCCTATGCATCGCCGCGGCATTATTGCTGCCGCTATCGTGCTGGTGATAGGTTTCCTGCTCCCTTCCAACGATACCAGCGATACTCCTGCGGTCACACGTGATGCCCAGTTGGATCTCCAGTCGCAATCGCAGCCACCCACTGAAGCTCAGCTGCAGGCGCAGCTGGTCGCTCCGCAAAACGATCCGGGTCAGATGGCACCGGTCGCACCGGAACCCATCCAGGAAGGCGATCCCGATGCGCAGCCGCAAGCCCAGCAGTCCCAGCCTCAGACGCAGCCTTTTCAGCCCGATAGCGGGATTGACCAACAATGGCGTACCTACCGTGTAGACTCCGGAAAAACGCTCGCCCAGGTGTTCCGTGACCATAATCTTCCACCGACCGATGTGTATGCCATGGCGCAGGTTGAAGGTACCGGAAAACCGCTGAGCAACCTGAAAGACGGTCAGATGATACAAATCAGGCAGAATGCCAATGGCGTGGTCACGGGGTTAACCATCGATACCGGCAACGGCCAGCAGGTGCTGTTTACCCGTCAGCCTAACGGCAGCTTTATTCGCGCACGTTAAATGTACTGAT
>NZ_SZWV01000051.1:44834-66374 GCF_005280945.1 Citrobacter sp. wls718 | reverse complement strand
CGGCTTCGCCTTACCCGGCCTACGGCTCCCGCGATTGTAGGCCTGATAAGCGGTAGTGCCATCAGGCGTTACCGCTTCACCTTATTCACCCACCAAATCCCCGAACAGACCAGCACCAGCGCCACTGCGTATTTCCATTCGAGAATGTTCTCACCAAGAAAAATCGACGACAGCACCGCACCAGAGACCGGGATCAGGAAGTTAAACGGCGCGATCATTCCCACGCGGTTGTATTTGAGCAGAATACTCCACAGTGCGAACGCCACTGAGGAGAGCAGCGTCAGGTAGCCCAGAATCGCCACCGATGCAGAGCCGTGGACGGTAAGTGTTCCGCCAAAAGCGTAGCCACCGATAACCAGAGCCAGACCGCCCATCCCCAGCTGATACCCCGTCATTACCGTCGGGTCAACCGTCTGCGAAATACGTTTTCCGTACAGCGTAGCGGCAGAGAGAATAAAGGCCGCCAATACCACTGAACCGTCTCCTAACAGGGTAAAGCTAAAATCCATCAGCCCACTGTTAAAATTCACCACCATCACGCCAGCAAAGCCCAGAATGCAGCCCAACGCTTTGTTGTAGCTCAGCTTGTCGTTCTGATAGATAAAGTGGGCCAGCAGCACACTAAAGAACGTTCCGGTGGCGTTCATGATTGAGCCTTTCACACCCGTGGTGAAGGCCAGACCGATATAGAAGAAGATGTATTGCAGCGAGGTTTGCGTCAGCCCCAGCAGCGTAAGCTGACCAAATTGACGCGGACTTAACCTGCCAATGGGTTTGCGCTGCGCCATCGCCAGCAGTAGCAGCAATAACCCCGCAAACAAAAATCGGTATCCGGCAAAAACAATCTTTGACGGAATATCATCGGTGGCAATCTGGAAAATCTCATATCCGCTTTTAATCGCCGGATAGGCGCTCCCCCACAGCAGGCAGCAAAATGCCGCGCTCAGGTAGACCACGTTTTTACGCGCGAACAGAGGTTGGTGCGTTGTGTCCATGCCATCACCACTTTGAAATTGTGTTTTATTTTTATGATTATCGCGAAAAGGATAAAGAATAGCCAGAGCGAAAAACAGGAGGGCAGAAAAGCAAAACGCCGGCACAAGGCCGGCGCTTTTACGCGGTTTTTAGAATAAAAACTTATTCTGCAACTACGTTTACAGTCAGCTTAGCAAACACTTCGCTGTGAACCTGGAAGCTCACTTCGTGCTCGCCAGTGGTACGCAGAACGCCGTTCGGCAGACGAACTTCGCTCTTAGCCACTTCAACGCCAGCTGCAGTTACAGCGTCAGCGATGTCGCGAGTACCGATGGAACCGAACAGTTTACCTTCGTCGCCTGCTTTAGACGCGATGGTTACGGTTTCCAGTGCATTGATTTTCTCAGCGCGAGCTTCAGCAGCAGACAGAACGTCAGCCAGTTTGGCTTCCAGTTCAGCGCGACGTGCTTCGAAGAATTCAACGTTTTTCTTGGTAGCAGGAACAGCTTTACCCTGTGGTACCAGGAAGTTACGAGCGTAGCCCGCTTTAACGTTAACCTGATCACCCAGGCTACCCAGGTTTGCTACTTTATCAAGCAGAATAACTTGCATTACCTTATCCTCTTAAAGTCGTTAATAGACAGCGGCCGATTACTGATGACGATCGGTATACGGCAGCAGGGACAGGTAGCGAGCGCGCTTGATGCAGCGAGCCAGCTGACGCTGGTATTTTGCACGAGTACCGGTGATACGGCTCGGGACAATTTTACCGCTTTCGGTAATGTAGTTTTTCAACGTTGCGATGTCTTTGTAATCAATCTCAACAACGCCTTCCGCGGTGAAACGGCAGAACTTGCGACGACGGAAATAACGTGCCATATGGCTAGTCTCCAGAATCTATCAATTCAATCTGCTCGGCATGCAGAACCATTTTGCTCAGGCCGTTCTTTGCCTTGTGGCAAGAAATGAACCCCTGAACAGTTACTGCGCTACCGACCGTTATACTGTGAGTAATGGCCTGGTTTTCGTGTCCGCTAATAATAACGGGCATTTGGCACCACGCCTGCCGGTGGAAACCGGCTTCCTCCTGCACAGAACGATGCTCAAGCACGAACTGGCAATGAGGAATTCCTGATGGGCTGACCTTGCGAAGCGGCGTCCTGCACACTGTGCCAGATAACACCAGACGGTTGGTCATCAGAAATTACTCTTCAGAATCCCCAGCTTCAGCATCATCTGCGGTTTCGTTAGCGAAATCATCGCGACGTTCACGACGCTCGTCTTTCGCTTTAACCATCGGAGATGCTTCGGTAACTGCGTGCTTAGTACGCATTACCATGCTACGGATAACGGCATCGTTGAAGCGGAAGTTTGTTTCCAGCTCATCGATAACTTCCTGCGGCGCTTCAACGTTCAGCAGAACGTAGTGAGCTTTGTGCAGTTTGTTGATCGGGTAAGCCAGCTGACGGCGGCCCCAGTCTTCCAGACGGTGGATCGTGCCTTCTGCTGCAGTGATTGCACCAGTGTAGCGTTCGATCATACCCGGAACCTGTTCGCTCTGGTCAGGATGGACCATAAAAACGATTTCGTAATGACGCATCGAATTGCTCCTTACGGATTATTCAGCCTCCTGTCTGGGTCAGCCGAGGCCCATGGAGGCAAGGAACGTGTTAAAGGTCGGCTGAAAAATGACGCGTCATAATACTGGCGGTAGCAGGTAAACTCAAGGTGATTGTATGAATATTTATCAAACCGTCATTAATACATATCCACCAGCATTTTGACACTGATGCAAATCGAGACAATCACAATCATCGGTCGGATGACTTTCTTCCCACGCGTCAGTACCACCGAGGCTCCAAGACGCGCACCGAGAGATTGCCCAACGAACATCACCAGTCCCAGCGACCAGATCATTTTACCGCCGAAAATGAAGAACAGAATCGAGGCGATGTTCGACGCCAGGTTAATAAAGTTGGAGTGAATTTGCGCCTTATCGATGCCGTATCCCCATAACGTGATATAGCAGAGCGTATACAAGGAACCGGCCCCTGCGCCGAGAAAACCGTCATAAAAACCTACGCACCCACCGCCGATAAGTGAAAAGAGAAACAGCGATACCTGCTGCTTTCTTTTTGGTTCGCTCAGGTTAGGGGCAAAAATAAAGTAGATGGCGACGGTAATTATCAGCACCGGCAGCAGCTTTTTTAGCAGGTCCGGCTCAATGAACTGAATCAGTGTGGTACCCAGCGCGGAACCGATAAAGGCAGATAAGAACACATACTTGTGTTCCTGCACGTTGATATGCCCCCGGCGCAAAAAGTAAATCCCAGAGGTGAGTGAACTACCCAGAGCCTGAATTTTATTGGTCGCCAGCGCATTGGCCGGCGGTAAACCGGAGATCAACAATGCGCCAATTGAAAGAAACCCACCGCCCCCTGAAACCACATTAATAAAACCCGCCACCAGCGCAACCATAAACATAATCACGAAGTAGCTGAAATCCATGAATGAAATATCCATAAGCTTTTGCCTTATAATCATGAAGTTATATTCTTTTTCAGCTCACTATAAACGGCGTACCCTTCCGGTTAAATTGACTATTTGGTAAGAGCTTATGCCGGGGAAACAGGAATTTTTTAACCGTAGCGGAAGGTATCAGTTGATTGTTAATTAAAGAAAAGACGGCTATGCGGTAATTTTTTGAACAACTGCATCAGAAATGGTCGCTATCGACTCTGTCGGTTGTGGTTAAAATTAAATCAGAAGTTATCCACTCACAGGAGAGCGCTAACCAGAGACCGCGGTCGAGGAGGTACCTATGCGAACCCGTGTGTTGACCCTTTTGGCCGTGCTATTGCTCAGTGCAAATGCAATGGCAGCCATTGAAATTACCCACCGTCAGGCCAGGAATATGGATGATGTGCAGAGCTTAGGCGTGATTTACATAAACCATAACTTCGCCACTGAAAGTGAAGCAAATCAGGCCCTGAATGAAGAAACAGATGCGCAAGGCGCCACCTACTACCACGTGATCCTCACCAGGGAACCCGGAAGTAACGGAAATATGCACGCCAGCGCGGATATTTATCGCTAGCTACCCAGAAATAACCAACGAGAACATTGCCACAGTTTGACTTGCCCCCTTGATTGGGGGCTTTTTTTTGCAGTAAAACGCCGCCGAAGCCAGACCGATAACATCCCCTTAAAGATTTAGCTCCGGGGCATTTTTCTTACTTCTGCCCGTAATAGGCGTTCGGACCGTGCTTACGCATGAAGTGTTTATTCATCAGGTAATCGTCGATGGGGTTAAGCCCGGGGTTAATGCCGCGCGCAATCCACGCCATCTTTGCCACCTCCTCCATCACCACCGCATTATGCACCGCATCCTCGGCATCTTTGCCCCAGGCAAACGGGCCATGCTGATAGACCACAATGCCCGGCGTATGTAACGGCTCAACGTCGGCTAGCGTTTCTATGATCACCTTTCCTGTGTTCAGCTCATATTCGCCCTGCACTTCTTCTTCCGTTAATGCCCTGGTGCAGGGAATATCGCCAAAAAAGTAATCCGCATGGGTGGTTCCCAGCGCCGGGATCGCCTGCCCCGCCTGCGCCCATGCTGTGGCGTGGGTAGAGTGGGTATGCACTATGCCGCCAAGCGATGGATAACGCTGATACAGCGCCAGATGAGTCGCGGTATCAGAGGAAGGGCGATAGCCACCCTCCACCACGTTCCCTGACATATCCACCACCACCATATCGTCTACTGTCATATGCGTATAGGCGACACCGCTGGGCTTGATTACCACCTGCCCGCGTTCACGATCGATAGCGCTGACGTTGCCCCAGGTAAAGGTCACGAGGCCATAGCGCGGCAGATCCATATTGGCTTCGAACACCTGCTGTTTGAGTTTTTGCATTACGCCGCCTCCACCAGACCTGCGCTTGCCATTCGGGCCTTCACCCAGTCACGCGCTTTCGCCACTTCCGCCGCCGGGTCGTCAGTGGTTTCACTCCACATCTCAATCAGATAGGGTCCGCAATAGCCACTCTGCTTGAGCGTCTCAAAACAACGCTCGAAATCGACAACGCCCTCGCCAAACGGTACGTTCTTGAATACGCCGGGTTTAGTGTCTTTCACGTGTACGGCGACGATGTGTCCGATTCCGGCCTGTAGCTCCATCTGTACGTCGTTATCCCACGCCGACAGGTTGCCGATGTCTGGGTAGAGCTGGAACCACGGGTTATTCAGGTAGTGCGCGTAGCCTAGCGCCTTGCTGATCGAGTTCATCAGCGGGTAATCCATGATCTCCATCGCCAGCGTCACCTGTGCGCGGCTCGCCATCTCGACGCTCTCTTTCAGCCCGTCACGAAAACGCCGACGCGTCTCGTTGTTGGCTTCTTGATAGTAAACGTCATAGCCCGCCAGTTGGATGACTCGAATGCCGACGTCCTGGGCGAACTGGATCGCTTTACGCATGATCTCCAGCCCCTGCGCACGTACCACGTCATCTTCACTGCCGAGCGGGAAGCGACGATGGGCGCTCAGGCACATCGACGGTACCCGCACGCCGGTTTCGGCAACGGCGTTAACCAGCGCCAGACGCTGCTCACGGCCCCAGTCGAGACGCGCCAGGCGAACGTCGGTTTCATCGACTGACATCTCAACGAAGTCAAAACCCAGCGTTTTCGCAAGCTGTAGCCGCTCCATCCAGCACTCTCCGGCGGGGAGTGCTTTCTCGTAGATGCCGAGCGGAATTTGTTTCGACAGCATAATTGCTCCTTAGCCCCACAGCTGGGCAATAGAGCGTTTAAACTGACGCGCGGCTTCAACCGGGGAAGCGGCATCGCGAATGCTGCGACCCGCGATAAAGACGTGAATCGGAATGCCTTTGAACAGCGGCAGATCTTCCAGCGCCAGGCCACCGGTCACCGTGACCTTAAAGCCCATATCAGACAGACGTTTGATCGCGCTGATATCCGCGTCACCCCACGCCACACCTGCAGCCTGTGCATCGCGACTGCGGTGATACACCACCTGTTGAATGCCCGCTTCACGCCACTCCTGCGCTTGCTCCCAGGTCCAGTAGCCGGTCAGTTCAATCTGCACGTCGCCATTGAACTCTTTCGCCACGTCCAGCGCACCTTTGGTGGTATTGATATCTGCACAGCAGATAACTGTCACCCAATCCGCGTTGGCTTCAAAACACATGCGGGAGAGAATTTTTCCCGCGTCGGCGATTTTGGCGTCTGCCAGCACGATTTTATGCGGATACAGCGCTTTCAGGTCGCGAACCGCACGCACGCCTTCGGCAACACAAAGAATGGTACCCACTTCAATAATGTCTACTTCATCGGCAATCAGGCGTGTCGTTTCATACGCGGAAGACATGGATTGGTTATCCAGCGCAACCTGCAACATAGGTAATGACATTTTGGTGTTCCTTTTAAACAGCCGCCGCGGTGGCGTTATCAATTAAATCCAGCACTTCCTGCGCGGTGCGGCAGGCACGTAAACGGTCAAAGTTAGCTTCATCGTCAAACAGGTTAACGATCTGCATGATGCCCACTTCTTGATGGGTGTTGGCGTCAACCGCCGCCATCGTTATCAGGATATCGACAGGGTCGTTATCTTCATGGTTGAAGACCAGCGGCGTTTTCAGGGTCACCAGCGCAAAACCGGTTTTCTTCACACCTTCTTCTGGGCGCCCGTGCGGCATCGCCAGACCCGGCGCTATCACAAAATAGGGACCATGTTGGGCAACGCCATCCAGAATGGCCTGGTAGTAGCGCGGCTCAACCACATCAGCCTTAACCAGCAGATCAACGCCCAGCTTGACCGCCTCCTGCCAGGTGCTGGCCTCGGCCTGTAATAGGATCGCGTTATTGTCCACCAATGAATCTCGTAATTTCATATGGCGTCCTTACTTCACATCTTGTGGGAAATGCGCGTTGATCACTTCCAGCAGCTTTGGACCAAAGTCAGCGGGCGACAGCATGTTACGTACACCCACCACGTATTTATTGCCGGTAACGGTAATCTCACCGGCGATGTGGGTGGAGGCGATGATGATATCCGCGCCGCTCAGTTCACTTTTGTATTCACCCACCGCGCAGCTGTTCACCGTGTGGTCGATATTTGACTGGGTTAAAAACTGGTCCACTTTCATTTTCATAATCATGGAGCTGCCTTGCCCATTACCACATACAGCCAGAATACGTACGGTCATAATCGGAACTCCTTATTAAGCAGACTGTTCTGCCAGTTGTTTTTCTGCGTCTTCCTCAGCGCGCAATGAGCGTCCTGCGAAAAACATATAAGCCAGTGCAATCACAATAATGACGGCCATAAAAATCAGCCCTATGGAGGCGAAGCCCTGCATCATCGGCGGTGCCAAAATTGACCAGTCCGCCATACCCATCCAGGCGCTCATACCGGTGAGTTTCACCGCCCAGACGCAGCCGAAGATTTCAATCATCCCCATCACCAGGCAAATCTTGAGCGCAGCACGCCAGCCGCCAAAGTGATTAGCAAACACGCCGATAGTGGCGTTAGAGAAGAACATCGGGATAAAGCCCGGAATGATCAGAATGGAGGAACCTACGCCGACAAGGATGCCGACGGCGATCAGCTGACCGATGGTGCCCCACATAAAGCCCCAGACCACAGCATTCGGCGCGAAGCTATAAATGGCCGCACAGTCGATGGCCAGTACCGCCCCTGGGATTAGACGCTGGGAGATACCGTTAAAGGCTTCAGAGAGTTCGGCGACAAACATGCGCACGCCCTGAGTAATAATGAAAATGGCCACCGCAAACTAGAAGCCGGTTTGCAGGATATAGACCGTCCAGTGGGTTTTCCCCGCCATCGCCTGCACCACATCGATACCGAAAGAGAGCAGGATCGCACCGAAGAAAATGGTCATCACAATCGCTGTCGAGACGATGTTGTCGTGGAAGATATTCAGCCAGCCTGGCAGCTTGAGGTCTTCAACGCTTTCCTCCTTTTTGCCCAGATACGGTGCGATTTTATAAGCAATCCACGACGCAAACTGCTGCTGGTGCCCGATAGAGAAGCCGCAGCCATCAGTCACTTCCTGCGTCGGCTTGTACATCATGTTTGAAGTGATGCCCCAGTAAAGCGACACCAGCACCGCAGTGCAGATAATGGTGGTCCACATGGAATAGCCGAAGATATAGAACGAGACCGCAATCAATCCCGCCTGCTGAAACATGATGTGCCCGGTCAGCATGATGGTGCGAATACCGGTAATCCGTCGTAGCAACACGTAACAGATGTTCAGCGCCAGCGCTAACAGCACCGCATAGCCCACCCAGCTATAAGCGTCGCCCATGCGTTCAATGGTTGCCATCATTGAGGCGTAGGTATCGGAAATCGCCCCGTTGATGCCATAAACCTCAGACATCTTCGCCACTACCGGTTTGAACGTGCTGGTGAGAATGCCGGACCCGGCCTGCAGCAGCATAAAGCCGATGATCGTTTTGATAGTGCCCTTGATGATAACGCTGACACTTTTACGCAGCAGGATGTAACCGAGGCAGGTCACAATACCCAACAGCAGCGGGGCGTTGGTCATGACCTGATTAAAGAACACGGTAAAGATGTTGTAGAGGATCTCCATAACGATCTCCAGTAGACGAAGTTGCTGAACATTCATTACAGATGCCCAGGATATTGTGCCCTCACTTTAGTTTTCAAAAGTAATCACATCAAGATTGAATTTGATTAAATGTGATGCAGTACGCAAATTATTCACTTACGAATGAAATGGTTTTTCCCACATTCAATCAAACGAAAATAAAATCAATAAAAACAATTAAATATGATTATTAATTAATGAGAGGGCACTTTATCTTATTGCAATATTTATCGAGAGCGTCTCTTTTTGTTGAAAAAACACGCATTGCCATTTTGATAAAATGGTGTCAGGATTAATCAAAATAAGTCACAATTTGATTCAACTTGAACAAACCTGAAGGTAAATGCGATGAGTAAAGTAAAAAGTATCACGCGTGAATCATGGATCCTGAGCACATTCCCGGAGTGGGGCAGCTGGCTAAACGAAGAGATCGAACAAGAACAGGTTGCACCAGGCACCTTTGCGATGTGGTGGCTGGGCTGTACCGGAATTTGGCTGAAATCGGAAGGCGGGACTAACGTCTGCGTTGATTTTTGGTGCGGAACAGGCAAGCAGAGCCACGGTAATCCACTGATGAAAACAGGCCATCAGATGCAGCGTATGGCAGGCGTGAAGAAACTCCAGCCAAACCTGCGCACCACGCCGTTTGTTCTCGATCCTTTCGCCATTCGCCAGATCGATGCCGTTCTCGCCACGCACGATCATAACGATCATATCGACGTGAACGTTGCTGCCGCCGTCATGCAGAACTGTGCCGACGATGTGCCGTTTATCGGACCACAAACCTGTGTGGATCTGTGGGTGGGTTGGGGCGTGCCAAAAGAACGCTGCATCGTGGTGAAGCCAGGCGACGTCGTTAAAGTAAAAGATATTGAAATTCATGCGCTCGACGCGTTTGATCGTACGGCATTGATCACCTTGCCTGCGGATCAAAAAGCGGCAGGTATCCTGCCTGACGGCATGGATGCACGTGCGGTTAACTACCTGTTCAAAACGCCGGGCGGTACGCTATATCACAGCGGTGATTCTCACTACTCCAACTATTATGCAAAGCACGGCAACGAGCATCACATCGACGTCGCACTTGGCTCCTACGGTGAGAACCCGCGCGGTATCACCGACAAAATGACCAGTTCCGATATGCTGCGTATGGCAGAAGCGCTGAACACCCAGGTGGTTATCCCCTTCCACCATGATATCTGGTCAAACTTCCAGGCCGATCCACAGGAGATCCGTGTTCTTTGGGAGATGAAAAAAGACCGGCTGAAGTATGGCTTCAAACCGTTTATCTGGCAGGTTGGCGGCAAGTTCACCTGGCCGCTGGACAAAGATAATTTTGAGTATCACTACCCGCGCGGCTTTGAAGACTGCTTTACCATTGAACCGGATTTACCGTTTAAATCCTTCCTGTGATTGCAGTTAAAATGCCGGGTCTTCCCGGCATTTTTACCCATTTATCTTAGTATTTTCAGGCTATTTCAAATATCATCTTTTCAAATCAATTTGTATCGGAATAGCTCATGACTGAAGCACAAAGACATCAAATATTGCTGGATATGCTGGCGCAATTGGGCTTTGTTACCGTTGAGAACGTGATTGAACGTCTGGGAATCTCACCCGCCACAGCGCGCCGGGATATCAATAAACTCGACGAAAGCGGCAAGCTCAAGAAAGTCCGTAACGGTGCAGAAGCCATTACCCAGCAGCGCCCGCGCTGGACCCCAATGAATCTGCATCAGGCGCAAAACCACGACGAAAAAGTGCGGATTGCCAAAGCCGCTTCCCAGTTAGTGAACGCGGGTGAAAGTGTCGTGATCAACTGTGGATCAACGGCGTTCCTGCTTGGCCGCGAAATGTGTGGCAAACCGGTGCAAATCATCACCAACTACCTGCCGCTGGCGAATTTTCTGATCGACCAGGAGCATGAAAGCGTGATCATCATGGGGGGGCAGTACAACAAAAGTCAGTCCATCACGCTGAGCCCACAAGGCAGCGAGAATAGCCTGTATGCCGGACACTGGATGTTTACCAGCGGTAAAGGACTGACAGCTGACGGACTGTATAAAACCGATATGCTCACCGCGATGGCTGAACAAAAGATGCTTAACGTGGTCGGCAAACTGGTGGTGCTGGTCGATAGCAGCAAGGTCGGTGAGCGCGCGGGCATGCTGTTCAGCCGTGCCGATCAAATCGACATGCTGATTACCGGCAAAAATGCGAACCCTGAGATCCTGCAACAGCTGGAAGCACAGGGCGTGACTATTCTGCGCGTTTAGAGGTGTTGGCGGAAAAACGCGACTGTCGCCGCCAGCGCTTCTGGCGTGATGCGATGCCGTACGCCTGCTTCCCACAGGCAGGTCAGAGAGTTGTCCAGACCTGCCTGGATTAGCGCCTGTTGTAAGCGGAAGGTTTCCACTGCCGGCACCACGTCGTCATCCTGGCCATGCCACAACAGCAACGGTCTGTCGGCAAGGCGCTCCAGTTGATGCGTTACCTCCCAGTCAGCCAGTGGCGCGACAATCGCATCAAATTCCGCCTGCTGCTCCGTCGTCTGTACCAATACTGGCGGAAAAAGCGTATGGGCAAGTCGGGTAAAATAGCCCGATCCCATCAGGCAGGCTGCACATTTCACCTCGGGATGGCGCGCCATAATGCCCAGCGTTGTCATGCCCCCCATAGATGCCCCTGCCACGGCAAGACGTTCATCCAACAGCCAATTTTCAGCCACCAGCGCCGCACGTAACGCCGTAAATTCCTGCATGTTTTGCTGCAATATCTGCCAGAAGCGGTGCATTCTTTCCTGCGCATTACCGTGGAAGCGCGTGCCATGATCGGGCGCATCGGGCATGATGACCCGAAACCCGGCCTGTGCCAGTGCAACGGCAAAATAGCTGTAGACCAGACTGGAAGAGGTAAACCCGTGATAGACGATAACGCAGGGGAGTGAAAGGTCGTGTTTATTCGTGGGAAATGCGTGCAGGACAGGGATCCCCGCCAACTGTCGTGTTTCAATTTCTATCATATGTCGCCTCTTTTTTTCTGGTATGCCATGGCGAAATACTTAACGCAAGTGAATGTGTGCGGCAATGATTCATAATGTTGAGAACTGGGTTACGCTTTCGCAACATTTTCATTCGAAAATCGCGTGAGAGATAACAATTCGGGAACATTCCCCCTAAAGGGAAATTAATAAGGCACTACACTATGGCTATCAGGAAACGAGATAGAGTTATGCGTCGGTTTGCCTCTTTGATGCTGGTGATGATGTTAAGCGCCTGTAGCGTGCTGCAGGGCACGCCACAACCGGCACCGCCCGTCGCCGATCACCCACAAGAAATCCGCCGTGACCAGAGTAATGGGTTACAGCGATTGGGGGTTGTGAGCGCGTTGGTAAGAGGTTCTCCAGATGATGCGCTGGCAGAGATCCGCGCCAAAGCCGCTGCGGCTAAAGTTGATTATTACGTTGTCTTATTAGTCGATGAGACCATCGTAACAGGCCAATGGTATTCACAAGCCATTTTGTATCGTAAATAACATTGGGTTGAAATTTAGTCAGTTTTACATTGCTTTGCGCCCCTATGCGTTTTCCTGTGCACAATAAACCAACAGCAGGGAGCTGGAGGTTTATTCTCGCGATGGAATGCCCTGCCACGTGTAGGGGTACGAATAATGGAGCTGACGATGAAACAATCACTAGCCTTATCCTCACTGCTGCTTTCTGCTGGAATGGTGGATACCACGGCACAGTCTGCCGAGTTCGCCAGCGCTGACTGCGTAACGGGTCTCAACGAAATTGGCCAGATATCTGTCAGTAACATTGCGGGAAATCCGCAGGATGTGGAGCGTGTTGTGGCGTTAAAAGCGGATGAGCAAGGTGCCTCATGGTACCGGATTATTCAGATGTACGAAGAACAGCAGCCCGATAACTGGCGCGTACAGGCCATACTTTATGCATAACAGATTGCCAGATGGCGTAAACTTATCCTACCTACAACGAACGTAGGCAGGATAAGACGCGCCAGCGTCGCCATCAGGCATATTATTACCGTAATCCCCCCGTTGCCCGCAGTAGCAAATCATTCTGTACCTGTTCAGACAACTTCATCCCGCCGCGCGTATCCAGCATCATCTGACACCAGGCCTGCGCCACGGGCGGAGACGCATAACGCAACATCTGCGTCCCGCAGCCGAGCAGGAACAGTTGCTGGGTAATTTCCCGTCCCAGCGCTTCACTGGGTTTGTGTAAATGCGGCTGTAGCTTACGCACCATTCGATCGTAATGCCTGTCTTGCCCTTTGACCTCGGCAAAGGCCTCGCTGAGCATGTCGACCATACCAGGTTGTTTCGCCAACACCCGCAACACATCAAGGCACATGATGTTGCCAGACCCTTCCCAGATGCTGTTGACCGGCATTTCACGGTATAAACGCGGCAGCTCACTCTCTTCGCAATAGCCTGCACCGCCGAGCACCTCCATGGCCTCTGCAACAAATGGCATACCGCCTTTGCAGATGGAAAACTTGGCTGCCGGGGTGAATAACCGGGCCCACAACGCTTCTTTCGCATCCGTTCGACGATCCCAGGCCCGCGCCAGGCGAAACAGTAGCGCGGTTTGACCTTCCAGTTGAAGCGCCATGCGGCTTAATACCTGTCGCATCATCGGTTGCTCAATCAACGGCTTGCTAAATACCTGGCGTTGATGCGCATGATAAATGGCGACAGAAAAAGCGCGTCGCATCATACTGTGGCTCCCCAGCGCACAGTCAAAACGCGTCATGCCGCCCATTTTCAGAATATGGCGAATACCTTCACCTTCTTCTCCCAGCAGCCAGCCCATCGCGTCCTGAAACTCAACCTCACAGCTGGCATTAGAGCGATTGCCTAGCTTATCTTTCAGGCGCTCAAGACGGATGGAGTTACGCTGGCCATCAGGTAAAAATCGCGGCACAAAAAAGCAGGATAAGCCGCCCCTGGCCTGCGCCAGCACCAGATGGGCGTCACTTTGCGGTACCGAGAAGAACCATTTATGCCCCACCAGCCGATACGCGCCATCCGCCAGCCGTTCTGCCTGAGTGGTATTGCTCAGCACATCCGAGCCACCCTGCTTTTCCGTCATCCCCATACCAATCAGCAGGCCGCGTTTTTGCCCGCCGGGCAGAAGATGAGAATCGTAGCGATCGCTACGCAGCGGCGTCAGCCAGTCATGAAATTGCGAAGGTAACATCTGGAGTAACAACGGCGTAGCGGCAAAGGTCATGGTCACCGGGCATAAGGTTCCCGCTTCCACCTGTGCATGCAGCATAAAACGTGCAGCTCGGGCAACAAACGTTCCCTGCCGCGCATCCTCTTCCCAGGCAAGATTATGCACGCGGTTGGCGCACAATCCCTGCATCAGTAAATGCCAGGCGGGATGAAAGCGCACATCATCCAACCGCTGCCCCTGCGGATCGTATCGCAGCAATTCAGGCGGATACGCGTTAGCCAACCTACCCAGTTCAAGCGATTCTGCAGTGCCTAATTGCTGACCAATACTGGCGAGGAGATCGCTATCCCAGGCAGCGCCTTCGCGGTTGACTGCTTCACACAGTGCTCCATCCGATAGGTATAAGTTGCTGTTATTGAGTGGTACTGGTTGGTTAAAAACGGTATGCGTTTGCCAATGCATTGTGTCTCCCTCCATCAATGGCCATAGCCTTAAGTATGGTCAGAACCACACTCTCTGCGAAGGAGGGAGATCACAAAAGTACGTTTAGCCAGCAATGTAATGAGGAATAAAACGAGAAGTATCTTTCGTAATCAACGTATTGTCTTCACGGATCCCCATGCCGCAGGCTTCATCGTCGACGATCCAACTACCAATCAGCGTGTAGCTATCGCCAAAACGCGGCAGCGGCTGAAACGCCTGATAGATCATCGGTTCTTCTGCGTAGTCGCCATCAGCATGTTCAACAATCTGCTGCTGACCATTAAAAATGGTGACGTTGCCCCCCTCACGGGAAAATATCGGTTTGCGTACATAGCTTTCGCCGGGTGCAATTTTTGACGTTTCACCTTCGAACCAGGCTGGCAGGAGGTTTGGATGGTTGGGGAAGTATCGCCACAGCAGAGGCATCAACCCTTTGTTACTGAGCACGCTCTTCCACAGTGGTTCGACCCACTGTTCCCGGCGATGACGTAGCAACGGACCGTTATCGTCACGCATCATCCACTCCAGAGGATAGAGCTTAAAGGCGCGACGAATGACGTTGTCATCAAGATCCGTCAGCACACCGCCGACGCCAAGCCCCAGATCCTCAACATAAATAAACCGCGACGCTTGACCTGCCTGCTGCGCACAATCCTGCAAATACAGCACGGTGGTGCGATCTTCGTCGGAATCTTCGCAGCAGCAGAAGTAAAACGGCTCCGGACTGTAAAGCTCACTAAAACGGGCGATCAGACGTTCCTGGATAGCGTTGTACTGGTCAGTGTCCCGCGGGATCGCCCCACTGCGGCGAGCATCTTCCAGCCATAGCCACTGGAAATACGCCGACTCGTACAACGACGTTGGTGTATCAGCGTTGTATTCCAGCAGCTTGACCGGCGAATTGTTGCCACACCAGACAAAATCCATTCGCCCATACAGCGAAGGATCACGATTGCGCCAGCTCTCAGCAATAACATCCCAGTACAGTGGGGGAATGGCCAATTGCTGAAGAATCTGCTCGTCCTTAACTGCTCGCTCAACGACGTCCAGACACATTTGATGCAACTCAGCAGTAGGCTTTTCGATCTGCTCTTCAATTTGCCGTAGCGTAAAGCGATAAGCCCGGCTTTCATCCCAGTAGATTTCGTTGTCGATAATGTGAAAATCAAAACCATGATCGTAGGCGATCTGGTCCAGATCCTGGCGAACAGGAATATCATGTCGTAACATCGTTAGCCTCCCCAGTGCCCGCGCGCGCTGGACGAACGCCCGTAACCCCCGCGAGAAACCGTCGAGACTTTCTTCGTCGTGTAGGCATGCGTCGTGGCGGTATCGTTTTTTCCGCTACCGGAACGCCAGGCATAGTCGCCTGAGGTCGTACGCCAGACGGGGCGGGAAACGTATGAAGAGCCGCCACTGCTGTAAACATACTGCTCGTCACGATCTTTGCGAATCACCCGACTGAGCAAAAACCCGGTAAACACCGGCACCCAACTCTGATCGGTACTGTCGAGATAGCATTCGCCAAACTGTGTCTGACAACTCTCTCTGTTTAATTGCTTTGGTACGTTGCCGTAAAACTCGCTCTTGGCATTGTTCCAGCCGTCCGCACACACGGTAGCGGTATTACCGTCATCAATACATTCGCTCACCGTGGAGTAAAACCGGCCGTCGCCGTCGTTGTCCGAGCCTGTATCATCCCCGCATCCCTTGAGGATAAAAAATGCTGCGCCGCCCATAATCGCCAGCGTCAGATACTTTCCACTGTAGCGACTGCGTTTTTTCTCAAAGGGATTCACCGGGCGATTCATTCGGGCGATCGCCGAATGACCTGTTCCCAATTTCTTTTGTCCGGATTTACGTTTTCTAGCCATGATCGTCCATTACCATGTCATACAGGCGGCATTAAAAATCCCGCCAGCCAGCGCAGCGGTTCCCATAAACAGTCCCGCTGCGGTGTTGTGGTTAATAATTTTTTCACTCAATGCTGGCATATATAAGCGTACACCACCGTAGATAATAAGCTGTATCACCAACGCAATACCGCCCCAGGCAAAATAATCAGGAATACTGACCGCGTTGATTGCTGCGCTGGATAAAGGAATAACATAGCCCAGCAGCGTGCCGCTAAATGCCAGAGAGGCTGCCGTATTGTTATTTTTAATCAACTGCCATTCATTGTGCGGTGTTATCTTTGAATAGATAATAAGAAAAATTATCACCATGGCCGCACCAATAAAAAAATAGGCACAAAAGGCCAGTAATGATTCCAGGATATGCATTGTTTTCGTCCCTAACGTTAACCAATAATATTAAGAGATGTTAATGGGATATCGACACCCAGCGCCCGTGAGAATATCCACTCTGGCTCGCCTTGTTCATTGAACGACTCTTCGCCGTTCAACAGCAGATATTCCCAGGTATCTGCTGTTACCTGTCGTTGGTAGCCCATGGTAAAGTTATGCACTTCCCACTTTGCATGCTGCTGATTCTCGACCTTTTCCAGCATGTAGACTGGCTCAATATTCCCCGGTTCTTCGTCATTAAAAAAACGCTGCCAGTGCTGACCCTGCCAGAAAAGCGCTGGCATGCCGATCTCCGCCGGGCTAATGGCGGACTGCCAGTGTTTTTTCTGAGTTAAGCCATAGCTTTCTTCATACACAAACAGTTTGATATCGTCGATATCATCCATATCTGACCCGCCGGTAGTATTGATTTGCAGAAATTCCTCGCCCGAGGTGTAGTAGCGGAAAATCTGGCTTCCACCGCCCAAATTAATATGGCTGATTGCCGCAACGGTATACTCCTCGCCGGGCAACGCTACCAACAAATCCTCTTCTAACAGGCGAAACGCCAGTGTGTCGAGCGTAAACCCTGCGCTCAAATGTAGGCCCAATGGGCCACGAACGGGCGTAGCGGCCTCTGCAGTGCCAAATATACGCTGTAAAAAAGTCGACATCGTTATCCCTTACTAACCTGCCAGCTAGCAATCTTTGCGGGCAGGCTTTGCCGTATAATTACTCGCCTTGCTGGCGTTGTAGTCGCGCCAGCACATCCTGGGCAGAACTTTTGTTGGCAGCGCCAATGCCGACTTCAGCCAGTTTCTCGTCCAGATCACGTCCGTCAGCCACTTTCTCCAGCTGTGTTGCCGCATCCAGCCGGGCCTGTCGCTCTGCCTGACGTGTTTGCAGACGTTTAAGTGACTCTGCTGCCGTCGATACGCTGGAAGAAGCCCCGACTGTAGATGTTGTCACGGCCTGTTGAGCGCGCTGCATCGCTTCCGTTGCCTTAACCACCTCAAGCTGCTGTTCAAACTGAGCAATCCGCTGGCCCGTTGCGGTAACGGCCTTTTCAACGCCATCACGTGAGATTTCTAAGTTAGTAAGCACTTGCTGTTCAGCCGTAATCACGTTCTCCAGACGCGCGATCTCTTCGGCGACTTCGTTAATTAACGACGGATTGACGTTTTTACTTAGCGCTTCCAGCGCCCGCGCTTCAAGAGTGGACTGACGTTCGCGCAGATCTTTCAGTTTGTCATTGCTCATTTTCACGCGTGCCAACAGGTCAACTCGCGATTTCCCGGCTTTTTCCAGTTCATTTCTTGCGTCACGAATGTGTTGCTCCAGCATTCTGACGCCCTGTGCTTCTTCGATTGACTCTTCTGCCTGAGAAAGCACAGATTTGCCGAGGGTAAACAGGCTTTTCAAGATTCCCATCAACAGCGTTCCTTGTTATTCGTGAGTATATTCTTCAGTGATTTCCGCCAGATCTAGCGCGTTATCCACGAGCGTTGTCATTTCAAGCACCACGTCCTCTAATGTGGAGTTCAGCGACAGCGCACCAAATGCGACGTAGTATTCATCCTGCCGCACACGAGAAATGCCTACAGACGACAGTGGAAGCAGCTTTTGATTGCGTAATAAGAAAAGATTAAATGCGTCCTGATGCTGAATATTATTCACTGGGCAAATAACAGTTTCGATAATCATCTGGCGGGAGGTAAATAGAATACTGAGAAGTAAGTCTCCATAATCATTCATTTTAATAATCAATGACTGCTCATTACTTATAACATCTATATTTAAACCATGAAAATTAGTGAGCGCTTTAGTCAGCACCTGCGGGGTCCATGCCATATATAAATCCTGTATGTTATACTTAAATAAATATAAAAATATTTTCCTTCTCTTATTAGAATATCAGTTTTAGATAAAAAAAAACCATCCGAAATTGGATGGCTTTTTCTGAAAATTAACGTTTATCCACGCTGGCGGACGGCCTCAAACAGGCAAATCCCCGTCGCAACAGAAACGTTAAGCGATGAAACGCTCCCCGCCATCGGAATACTGATCAGCTCATCACAATGTTCGCGGGTCAGACGACGCATACCTTCGCCTTCTGCGCCCATCACCAATGCCAGACGACCGGTCATTTTACTCTGGAACAGAGTATGGTCCGCTTCACCGGCGGTTCCGACGATCCAGATATTCTCTTCCTGCAGCATACGCATGGTACGTGCCAGATTGGTCACGCGGATCAGCGGTACGTTTTCAGCAGCACCGCAGGCTACTTTTTTCGCCGTGGCATTCAGCAGCGCAGAACGATCTTTCGGTACGATAACCGCGTGCACACCGGCAGCGTCTGCGCTACGCAAGCAAGCACCAAGGTTGTGCGGATCGGTGACACCATCGAGGATCAAAAAGAACGGTTGATCAAGTGAGGCAATCAGATCCGGCAGATCGTTCTCCTGATACTGACGACCCGGTTTCACGCGGGCAATGATTCCCTGATGAACTGCACCCTCACTTTTCTCATCCAGGAACTGGCGATTCGCCAACTGGATGACAACACCCTGGGCTTCCAGGGCATGGATCAGCGGCAGCAGGCGTTTGTCTTCACGCCCTTTGAGAATAAAGACCTCCTGAAAGCGCTCAGGCGCACGCTCAAGCAGGGCCTGCACCGCATGGATGCCGTAAATCATTTCACTCATGAATGTACTCGTTAAGATAGTTTAAGTGTAACGCCGGGCAACGCGTGGCCGCCCGGCTTACGGTTTATGGCTGTTATTGCGCGACGTTCTTTTTCGCCGCGCGTTTGGCTTTGGTGGCGGCCGCGATTTTAAGCGTTTTTGTCGAAGGCTTTTTCGCTTTTTTATCGCCTTTTTTCTCAGCCGTTTTTTTATCCGCCTGAGGTTTAGCTTTGCCTTTTTTCTCGCCGCGGAATGCGCTATCCGGTTCGAAATTCACCTTTTTTCCCGCCTGACGACGTCGGCCGGTGCTTTTACCCGTATCGCCTTTCTTCGCTTTTTCACGCGCAGTTTTACCCTCGTTGCGCGGGGCACGTTCGCTGGAGATCAGGCTAAAGTCGATTTTACGCTCGTCCATGTTGACGGCTTCCACACGCACTTCGACGCGATCGCCCAGGCGATACATCTGACCGCTTGATTCACCGGTCAGGCGTTGCCCAACCTGATCGAAGCGATAGTAGTCGTTATCCAGCGAGGAGACATGCACCAGGCCGTCAATAAACAGTTCATCCAGGCGAACAAAGAAGCCAAAACCGGTCACACTGGCAATGACGCCTTTAAAGACATTACCGACCTGATCCAGCATGAAGTCACACTTCAGCCAGTCAGATACATCGCGCGTAGCTTCATCAGCACGACGTTCTGCCATAGAACAGTGCTGACCCAGTTGCAGCATCTCTTCCATCGAATAGTGGTAGCCACCGGTTTCCGTGGTATTGCCTTTGTGGCCCTGCTCCTGCGCCAGCAGATACTTGATCGCACGGTGCAAAGAGAGGTCCGGGTAACGACGGATCGGCGAGGTAAAGTGGGCATAAGACTGCAGCGCCAGACCAAAGTGACCGCGGTTTTCGGGATCGTAAATCGCCTGCTTCATCGAGCGCAGCAGCATAGTTTGCAGCATTTCTGCGTCAGGTCGATCGGCAATCGACTCCAACAACTCGGCGTAATCGCGCGGCTCAGGTTTGTTGCCGCCCGGCAGCTCCAGTCCCAACTCCGCCAGCACGGAACGGAAGGAGGTAATCGCTTCAGTCGTCGGCTTGTCATGGATACGGAACAGTGCCGGCTCTTTGGCTTTCTCAACAAAACGTGCCGCTGAGATGTTCGCCAGGATCATGCACTCTTCGATCAGCTTGTGTGCGTCGTTACGCTGAGTCTGCTCAATGCGTTCAATACGGCGTTCGGCATTGAAGATAAACTTCGCTTCTTCGCTCTCAAACGAGATACCGCCGCGCTCTTCACGGGCTTTATCCAACACTTTGTAGAGATTGTGCAGCTCTTCAATGTGTTTCACCAACGGTGCGTATTGCTCACGCAGTTCCTCATCACCCTGCAGCATGTGCCAGACCTTGGTGTAGGTCAAACGCGCGTGGGAGCTCATCACCGCTTCATAGAATTTGTAGCCCGTCAGGCGCCCTTTCGTGGAGATGGTCATCTCACAAACCATGCACAGCCTGTCTACCTGCGGGTTCAGCGAGCATAACCCGTTGGAAAGGACTTCCGGTAGCATCGGTACAACCTGCGACGGGAAGTAGACGGAAGTCCCGCGGCTGCGCGCTTCCTGGTCCAGCGGGGTAGGCGGACGCACGTAATAACTGACGTCAGCGATAGCAACCCACAAACGCCAGCCACCGCCGCGTTTCTTCTCACAGTAGACTGCGTCATCAAAGTCACGCGCATCCTCACCATCAATTGTCACCAACGGCAAATCACGCAGGTCAACACGACCGATTTTGGCCTCTTCCGGTACTTCTTCTTTCAGCCCGGCGACCTGTTTAACGACTGCATCAGGCCAGATATAAGGGATTTCGTGCGTACGCAGGGCCATATCAACGGCCATGCTGGTACCCATGTTGTCACCCAGCACTTCAACAATTTTACCCACCGCTTTAGTGCGACGAGTTGGGCGCTGGGTCAGTTCAACCACCACCACAAAGCCCATGCGGGCGCCCATCACCTCTTCTGGTGGGATCAGGATATCAAAGCTGAGACGGCTGTCGTCCGGAACGACAAAACCTACGCCCGCATCGGTAAAGTAACGACCGACAATCTGACTGGTTTTCGGCACCAGTACACGCACAATACGCGCTTCGCGGCGGCCTTTACGATCCGCGCCCAGCGGTTGCGCCAGTACTTGATCGCCATGGATGCAGGTTTTCATCTGCTCACTCGAGAGATACAGATCGTCTTTACGT
>NZ_SZWV01000051.1:36311-44737 GCF_005280945.1 Citrobacter sp. wls718 | reverse complement strand
CTGCCGGCGGGTGAAGACCAGTTGCCCATCACGCTCCATCGCGCGCAGGCGGCGACGAAGCGCTTCGAGCTGCTCTTCGCCTTCAATGTTGAGTTCAACGGCCAGCTCATCGCGGTTGGCCGGTTTTTCACGTTTAGTTAAATGTTCGAGGATAAATTCCCGGCTCGGGATGGGATTCGCGTATTTTTCTGCTTCGCGTTCCTGGAAAGGATCATGTGACATCGAGGTTCCTCCATTGTCAGCTCTGATGAAGATTTTCGTCACTCCACCAGCAATAATTTATATAGCGGTTGATTCTTTTCAACCAAATCAGCAAGTGTGTAGTTGTCCAGTTCCGTGAGAAAACTTTGCACTGCCTTAGAAAGCGCCTGTTTGAGTCTACAGGCAGGGGTAATGTGGCAAAACTCGCTGCTGCAGTTGACCAACGTCAACGGCTCCAACTCGCGGACCACATCACCAATACCAATATCCTTTGCCGCTTTGCCCAAGCGGATACCGCCATTTTTTCCACGGATAGCAGTAACGAAGCCAGCCCGGCTAAGTTGATTAATTATTTTGACCATATGATTACGGGACACGCCGTAGACTTCTGTCACCTCAGAAATACTGGTCATACGTCCTTCGGGTAGCGACGCCATGTAGATTAGCGCACGTAATCCGTAATCGGTGAAACTCGTTAACTGCACATCAACCTCTGGAAAAAGGATAAAACGGATAAGCCTGGTAGTATTAATTATATTGATGATAAACCAGCCACCAGCCAGGTCGCTAATTTATTTCAATTCGGGAAGGAAAAAAGCGAGGAACCTACATGATTTTAAGCCAGATACTGATACAAAGCCTTGCATCCGGCTTGCTTTAAAGCAAGCGCAGCGCCATCTGACGCTACGCTACAACCTACATTATGCGTCGAACGGGTCGCGCAGAATCATGGTTTCAGTACGGTCTGGGCCAGTTGAAATGATATCAATCGGCACACCAGTCAGCTCTTCAATACGCTTGACGTAGTTCAGCGCTGCCTGCGGCAGACCGCTACGCTCTTTCACACCGAAGGTGGACTCAGACCAGCCAGGCATGGTTTCGTAGATCGGCTCGATGCCTTTCCAGTCGTCAGCTGCCAGCGGGGTAGTCGTGACTTCACGGCCATCCGGCATACGGTAAGCGACACAGATTTTCACTTCTTTCAAACCGTCCAGGACGTCCAGTTTGGTCAGGCAGAAGCCAGACAGGGAGTTAATCTGTACTGCACGACGCACAGCAACGGAGTCCAGCCAGCCGGTACGACGACGACGACCGGTGGTTGCGCCATATTCGTTACCCTGCTTGCACAGGAACTCGCCGACATCATCAAACAGTTCGGTCGGGAACGGACCCGCACCTACACGAGTAGAGTAGGCTTTGATGATACCCAGAACGTAGTCCACATAACGCGGGCCCAGGCCGGAGCCGGTCGCCACGCCACCTGCGGTGGTGTTGGAGGATGTTACGTACGGATAGGTACCGTGGTCGATATCCAGCAGCGTACCTTGCGCACCTTCAAACATGACGAAATCGCCACGCTTACGCGCCTGGTCCAGCAGATCGGAGACATCAACAACCATAGAGGTCAGGATGTCGGCAATCGCCATCACATCATCCAGCACTTTCTGGTAGTCAACGGCTTCAACTTTATAGAAATTCACCAGCTGGAAGTTGTGATATTCCATCACTTCTTTCAGTTTTTCAGCGAAGGTTGCTTTATCAAACAGATCGCCAACGCGCAGACCGCGACGTGCTACCTTGTCTTCATAAGCTGGCCCGATGCCACGACCGGTGGTGCCGATCGCTTTCGCGCCACGTGCTTTCTCACGCGCATTATCTAACGCAACATGATAATCAAGGATCAGCGGACACGCTTCAGACAGCAGCAGGCGCTCACGGACAGGAATCCCGCGGTCTTCCAATCCTTTCATCTCTTTCATCAGCGCGGACGGAGACAGCACAACACCGTTACCGATGATGCTGATGACGTTTTCGCGAAGAATACCTGATGGAATAAGATGGAGGACGGTTTTTTCACCGTTGATTACGAGAGTATGGCCTGCGTTGTGACCACCCTGGTAGCGCACAACATATTTAGCCCGTTCAGTCAGGAGATCGACGATCTTCCCTTTACCTTCGTCACCCCATTGGGTGCCCAGTACGACGACGTTGTTACCCATTTTTCAAAATCACCGTTTGCTTAAAAATGGATTCTACCACCGCTTTTTCAGATATACAGCACTTTTTGCATGCGGAAATCCGTAAATTAGTCTACTTATTGGTCAGCCAATCGTTTTCTTCAACATGTAGTAGACCACCACGCCTGCAACCACAAGACCTCCACCAAAACGCCGCAAAATATTTTCAGGAAGTTGCGCCATTGCCCCGATCATTTTCTTCCAGGCACTGGGATAAAGCATCGGACCCAGTCCTTCCAGCACCAAAACCAGCGCGAGTGCCAACAAAATTGTTGAGTTCATCCGTTGTCCTTATCTAAAAAGAAAACCACCGCATCCTTGGGGATGCTGGTGGTTTTGCTGGTTTAAAACCGCGGGTGCGAGTTTAGCGTGTTGCGTTGCTCGGCGTCTTCATGTAGCGGAAGAAATCGCTGTCCGGGCTCATGATCATCACGTCCTGATTGCCTTCGAAGCTCTTCTCATAAGCACGCAGGCTACGGATGAAGGCGTAGAAGTCAGGATCCTGACTGAATGCATCAGCAAACAGTTTAGCGGCTTCTGCATCGCCTTCACCGCGCATAATACGGCCCTGACGCTCAGATTCTGCCAACGTTTTGGTGACTTCATAGTCCGCTGTTGCACGCAGTTTTTCCGCTTCTTCCTGAC
The DNA here is from genome assembly GCF_005280945.1 of Citrobacter sp. wls718. Lineage (NCBI taxonomy): Bacteria > Pseudomonadati > Pseudomonadota > Gammaproteobacteria > Enterobacterales > Enterobacteriaceae > Citrobacter > Citrobacter sp. wls718. The sequence continues at coordinate 41,873 of NZ_SZWV01000051.1, read as the reverse complement.
CCTGTGAACGATGGCGACGTGCTACGGCTTCACGCTCAGCACGCATACGGTTGTAGATCGCCTCAGACACTTCAGCAGGCAGGTTGATTTGCTTAATACGCACGTCAACCACTTCGATCCCCAACGCCGCCATACTGTTCGGGTTGATGACCGGTACTTTACCGTTGGTTTCAGCCTGAACACGCTCAGCCGCTTCGGCAATCGCGCTATCCGCTGCCGGCGTTGCGACTTCGTCTTCCGTACCTGCAGAACCCGAGTTCAGCGCGTCACGGACTTCCAGCGTTAAGCGACCACGAGAGTCGGTAACGATGTCTTTTACGTCCAGACGACCAATTTCAGAACGCAGACGGTCAGAGAACTTACGTTTCAGCAGAACTTCTGCCTGAGAAACATCGCCACCGCCCGTTGCCAGGTAGTAACGGCTGAAGTCACTGATACGCCACTTGATGTAGGAATCAACGATCAGGTCTTTCTTCTCTTTGGTGACAAAGCGATCGGCCTGGTTGTCCATGGTCTGAATACGCGCATCAAGCATCTTCACGGATTCAATAAATGGAATCTTGAAGTGCAGACCCGGTGCAACAACCAATGGTTTGTTGTCATCGTCACGTAAAACTTTGCCAAAGCGCAGAGTAATACCACGCTCGCCTTCTTTGACCACAAAGAGAGACATGAACAGCACTACCAGAACGATGATGATAATCGCAATAACTGACTTACGCATCGTTATTCCCCCTGACGCTGGTAGTCGTTACGCTGCGCGTTAACGCGGCGTTGGTCCATAATATCGCCCTGACTGGTGGACGAAGTGTTGCTTGCTCCCGTGCTGGAAGAGGATGCTGGCGGCAGAGTCAGCAGGTTTGAGCTGCTCTGACTCTTGGCTGCCGGAGCGTTGCCGCCTTTTAGCATTTGATCCAACGGCAGAACCATCAGATTGCCACCCTTGTCGTTAACCAACACCTTACGGGTATGGCTCAGCACTTTTTCCATGGTCTCGATATACAGACGCTCGCGAGTAATTTGCGGTGCGGCTTTATATTCCGGCAGAATTTTGGCAAAACGCGCCACTTCACCCTGAGCTTCCAGGATGGTTCGTGTTTTGTATGCACGCGCTTCTTCAAGAATACGCTGCGCCTGACCATTAGCACGCGGCTGTACTTCGTTGGTGTACGCTTCTGCTTCACGAATGTACTGCTGCTCGTTTTCACGCGCCGCAATGGCATCGTCAAATGCCGCTTTCACCTCTTCCGGCGGACGAGCAGCCTGGAAGTTGACGTCCAGCAGGGTAATACCCATGTTGTATGGACGAATGGTCTCTTCCAGTTCACGCTGGGTATCGCTACGAATAACGGTACGCCCTTCGGTCAGGATACGGTCCATGGTGTATTTACCGATAACCCCACGCAGTGCACTGTCGGTTGCCTGACGCAGACTGTCATCAGCACTGGTCACGCTAAACAGATATTTCTGCGGGTCGGTCACGCGGTACTGCACGTTCATCTCAACGCGCACGACGTTTTCGTCAGAAGTCAGCATCACACCGGAGGCTGCCAGTTCACGCACGGCTTCAACGTTTACCGGCGTAACGGTATCCACAAATGTCGGTTTCCAGTTCAGACCCGGCTCAACCAAATGGCTGAATTTACCGAAGCGTGTCACTACGCCGCGTTCCGCTTCTTTAATGGTGTAGAAACCGCTGGCTGCCCAGATAATGACAATAGCGGCTGCAGCAATAGTAAAGACTCGACCGCCCAGTTGCGGACGCGGGCCTTGCGATGAACTACCGCCACCACCAGAGCCTGTACCTTTACCGCCACCCAGACCACCGAGTTTTTTACTCAGCTTGCGGAAGATATCATCAAGATCGGGAGGCCCCTGCTCGCGACCACCTTTGTTTCCATTTCCCTCAGGGTTGCCGCCAGGTTTGCTGCTTCCCCAGGGGTCGCGGTCTTGTCCGTTATTACCGGGCTGATTCCACGCCATGTTTGTGCTCCATATTTGTTATGCGATGCTATACCTGCGTCTTTTGCGTTGCAGATGCGTTGGCTACGCCCTTCACTCCCAGTCACATAGTTGACTATGCGTTTGGGGATGCCGGGACTTGCCGCCTTCCTACCGTACAAAATCCACGAGGTATAGAGGCGAAAAAATCTTCAGGCCATATCCGACAGGTCAGACAACATAGTCTTCCAGTGCCGGTTCTTGTTTACAGAGGCGACGCCAGTCAACGATCGGCATACGTACTTGCAGACCTACGCTGCCGTCCTCCTCCATCCACTCTCTTTCTATTGCCTGAAGTTGGTAAAACCGGCTTCTCAGACGCCCTTCCTGCGGCGGCAAACGCAGCGTATGCTGCGCAACCTCACCAGAAAGACGCTCTGTTAAAGCCTGAAAAAGCTGTGGTATGCCAATACCGGTTTGCGCTGAAACCCAAACGCGGATTGGTTTATTTTCTTCATCTCTGTCGATACGCGGTTCAAAATCGTCCAGCATATCGATTTTATTCATTACCAGCAGAGTCGGGATCTCATGCGCATCGATCTCTTCGAGTACCGTATCGACGGCCTCAATGTTTTCCTGCACACGAAAATCTGCCGCATCAATAACGTGCAGCAGCAATGTCGCCTGACGAGTTTCCTGTAAAGTGGCTTTAAATGCCGCTACCAGGTCATGCGGTAAATGACGGATAAACCCTACGGTATCCGCCAGCACGGTTTCGCCGACGTCCGCCACATCGATACGACGTAGCGTCGGATCCAGGGTCGCAAACAGTTGATCTGCGGCATAAACCCGGGCTTCGGTTATCTGGTTGAACAGGGTGGATTTTCCGGCGTTGGTATATCCCACCAGTGATACGGTTGGGACATCCGCTTTCTTGCGCGACTGCCGCCCCTGCTCACGTTGCTTTTCAACTTTTTGCAGGCGCGACTGGATCTGCAAAATACGATTACGCAGCAAACGACGGTCGGTTTCGAGCTGGGTTTCACCCGGACCGCGCAAACCAATCCCGCCCTTTTGCCTTTCAAGGTGGGTCCAGCCACGGACCAGACGCGTAGCCATATGGCGCAACTGCGCCAGCTCAACCTGCAACTTACCTTCATGGGTACGCGCACGTTGGGCAAAAATATCTAAAATGAGACCGGTCCTGTCGATAACAAGACACTGGCATAACTGTTCCAGGTTACGTTCCTGGGCAGGGCTCAAAGCATGATCAAAAATCACCACCGCAGCGCCAGTCGCTTTTACGGCTTCCGCAATTTCGATTGCCTTACCTTCACCAACAAAAAACTTCGGGTGCGGTGCTTTACGGCTCCCGGTAATCACCTGCATTGCTTCGACACCGGCGGAAGAAACCAGAGATTCAAACTCCTGGAGGTCTTCCATATCTTTGTCTTGCGAAAAATAGATGTGTACCAGTACCGCCTGCTCACCGGCATCATAACGGTCAAACAAGCGTCAACCCCTTAATATATATCAACGGGGAACGCAGGATCTCTGGCTCCCCGTGTGTAAAACAGCCCAAAACCTTATTCGGTTTCTTCGCTGTCCTGTTGCGCAGAAGAACCCTGCGCGCTGCTACCATGATGGTAGTTACTGCTACCTGTGCCGCCGGTGGCATTATTGCTGTGATGAGATACCGGGCGAGACGGGACAACAGTAGAAATCGCGTGCTTGTAAACCATCTGGCTGACCGTGTTTTTCAACAGGATCACGAACTGATCAAAAGACTCGATTTGACCTTGCAGTTTAATACCATTCACCAAATAAATAGAAACTGGAACACGTTCCCGACGCAATGCGTTCAGGAACGGATCTTGTAAAGATTGCCCCTTAGCCATTCTCTCTTTTCCTTATATGCTTATTTGTACTTTGAACCTTTCGATTCTGAAAAATTGCGCACGATACGTTTCAATTGTACACATTCAATTCGCGATAGCACCAACAACCTGTAATACTTCGTTTCGCGCCTGGTCAGGCTTTTCACTGTCAAGCCAGTGCACCCCTTCCCAACCACGTAACCAGGTTACCTGCCGCTTCGCCAATTGCCTCGTGGCGCAAACACCTCTATAAACCATTTCATCGTATGAAATTTCGCCTTCAATGTACGACCACATCTGGCGATACCCAACACAACGAATGGAAGGCAAATCCGTATGCAAATCTCCTCGGGCAAAAAGCGCCCGGACTTCTGCTTCAAAACCTGAAGCTAACATCTGATGAAAACGCTGCTCAATTCGCTGATGGAGCAGTTCACGGCTCGCCGGGGCGATTGCAAACTGATGCACCTGATACGGCAAAGCATCTCCTGACGTTTGCGTCAGCTCCGTTAAAGTTTTACCCGAAATGAAAAAAACTTCCAGTGCCCGGGAAAGTCTTTGCGGATCATTTGGATGAATCCGCGCCGCAGCAACCGGATCGATCTCCTGAAGCTGTCGGTGTAACGCATCCCATCCACGCTCTGCCGCCTGCTGCTCAATGCTGGCTCTGACCTCCGGGTCCGCCGACGGTAACGGCGACAACCCTTCCAGCAAGGCTTTGAAATATAACATTGTGCCACCCACTAACAGCGGAATTCGTCCCGCTGCGGTGATATCGGCCATCTCCGCTAGCGCATCGCGACGAAAATCCGCCGCAGAATACGCCTGTGCTGGGTCGCGAATATCCAGCAATCGATGCGGCGCAGCCTTTAACTCTTCAGCATCCGGCTTAGCTGTACCGATATCCATCCCCTTGTAGATAAGGGCGGAATCAACGCTTATCAACTCTACTGGCAAAACTTTACGCAATTCAATTGCTAATGCCGTTTTACCGGAGGCCGTCGGCCCCATCAAAAATAGTGCCTTTGGCAGGCTCGCCTTACTGATATCACTCATGTTTCAGGGCGTTCATTACCGAATGTAAGTCAACAGGTTGTAACAGACCACCCGGCGGCGCCTTCACTAACTGTGGGCATAGCCGCTCAACATCCGTTAACAGCGTAATGGCCTGAGCCATGCTCCACTGCGGATGTTCACTCATGACGTTTCGCGCAATCCACTGTGCAATATCGCCAGGTTCGGATACGGACTGCAGCGCCAGGTAGCCTATCAGTTCAGGAATCAAGATTTGTAAATTTTGTTGGCGTAAGGGTAAAGGCACCGCTCGGATGGTCACATGCTGCGCATCCAGTTGAAATTCAATGCCCAACTCAGCCAACTGACTCTGTGCATTTTCCAGTGCCATCTTCTCATCATCGGTCACTTTCAAACGCAAAGGGATCAGTAACGGCTGGGCGCAAACGGGTCCTTGCGCTGGCGTTAACTGCGCCTGACGCAGCCAGCGCTCGGCCACCGGCAACGCCAGCAGGCGAATATGACCGTCACATTCCAGTAATGCACAGTCAGCCCCCACGATCGTCAATACACGACCAAAACTTTGGCTATTTCCGGTAAGCGGTGCCGAGGGTGTTTCAGGCATCGTGGTTTTATGCGTTGGCGCAGGTGTCTGCAGCAGTTGCTGATAAACTTCCCCCTGCTGCTTTTGATACCCAGGCTGAGCATGTGGCCAACTGGCACTCGCCTG
>NZ_SZWV01000051.1:30025-36272 GCF_005280945.1 Citrobacter sp. wls718 | reverse complement strand
CCACCACCACCACCACCACCGCCTGCCGATACGGAATAACGCGGCGTAGCCGGTTCACGCGCGGGGGCAGGTTCGGCAAAGTGGTTTCGTCCAGCCGCAACCCGGTTCTCCGGGATATGCCTTGGCGCAGGCGTGTCGTCATCGGCCAACGGCAGCGACGTTTCAAGCTGCTGTTGCAATACGCTCAACACCCCCTGATAGATAAAGTCATGCACCAGCCGGGACTGATGGAAACGGACTTCATGCTTGGCTGGATGCACGTTAACGTCCACCTGATGCGGGTCGATTTCCAGGTACAGGACAAACGCTGGCTGTTGATCGGCCCCAAGTTTGTCTTCACAGGCCTGACGGATAGCATGGTTGATCAGCCGATCGCGCATCATACGGCCATTCACATAGCAGTACTGTATTTCGGCCAGCGCCGTCGTGGTGTGATTCGGGTCAGCGACCCAGCCACGCAGCGTTAAATCTCCATGCTGCCACTCAATCGCCAGCGCATGCTCCAGAAACGGCGTGCCGCAAATCGCGCCCAAACGACGCTCTTTCTGCCCATCGGCGGCGACTGCACGGTACTGACGCACCATTTTACCGTTATGCGACAAATTTATGGTCACATCAAAACGCGCCAGCGCAATGCGGCGGATAATCTCGTCGATATGGTTAAATTCGGTTTTCTCGGTGCGCATGAACTTACGCCGTGCTGGCGTGTTGTAGAACAGATCCAACACTTCCAGCGTGGTGCCCACCGGATGTGCGGCTGGTTTAATCGTCACATCCATATCGCGCCCTTCGGCATAGGCCTGCCAGGCTTCGGATTGTTCTTGCGTACGTGACGTCAGGGTTAAACGAGAGACCGAGCTGATGCTGGCCAGCGCTTCCCCGCGAAATCCGAGGCTAACAATAGCTTCGAGATCGTCAAGGGAGGCAATTTTACTGGTCGCATGACGCGCCAGCGCGAGCGCCAGCTCGTCTTTTTTAATGCCGCAGCCGTTATCACGAATACGGATCAGCTTGGCGCCACCACGTTCGATATCAATATCAATGCGCGTTGCACCCGCATCGATACTGTTTTCTACCAGTTCTTTAACCACTGACGCAGGCCGTTCTACCACTTCACCTGCGGCAATTTGGTTCGCCAACTGTGGCGGTAGAACCTGAATCGGCATGGCTAATCCTTAATTGGTTAACGTGTCGCCCGGCGAGATGGCGCTAGCAGTTTGCGCCGGTGCGCCCTGTGGCCCGGTTTGCATCGGATGCGACTGGAAGTAATTACGCAATCCTTTGTAAATCGCCTCGGCCAGCCGCTGCTGATAATCATCGCTCGCCAACAAACGTTCTTCGCTGTTGTTACTGATAAAGCCGGTTTCAACCAGCACAGACGGGATATCCGGCGAACGCAATACGCCAAGGCTGGCGTGCTCCGGGCGGCGCTTATGCATCGAACCAATGCGCTCCAACTGGCCGATCATACTGGTTGCCACATCATACCCTACACGCTGTGAATGACCGAACTGCAGGTCCAGCACAGCCTGACTCAAATACGGGTCGGACTGACTGTTGGCCAGCACATCACCCGCACCACCCAACAGCTCCGATTGCTTCTCGTGCTGTTCCAGCCAGCCAGCCATTTCAGTGTTGGCTCGACGGTTTGACAACACCCAAACGGAAGCACCCGTGGCATCCCGGTTGGGTGCCGCATCAGCATGAATGGAGACCAGGAAGTTGGCATTTTGTTTACGCGCCACGTCAGAACGGCCCATCACCGAGATGAAGTAATCGCCGTCACGAGTGAGTACGCCCTTAAACATCGGATCGTCATTGAGCAGACTGCGCAGCTTACGCGCGACGGCGATGGTGACGTTTTTCTCACGCGTGCCGCCAGGACCAATCGCACCAGGATCTTGTCCACCGTGCCCGGCATCAATCGCAATGACCACTTTATCGCCATTATTGTTGCTCACCGCCCGAGCGGCAGGCCGCGTGGCCGTATTACTGTTGATGACGGCTGTCGTGCGATTATTTTCCGTTTTAAACGGGTTACGCGCAGGTTCTGACGGACGCGGAGCGACAACGGGTGCTTCAACGCGCTTCACCACCACAGGAGGTGGCGGTGGCGGCGGAGGTGCATCAGCATTGATGGTAAACACCACGGTATAGTTACCGCCGTTTTGCCGTTTTACAGCGGCGGCTTTTCCGTTCTCGGTTAAATCGACAACCAGTCGCAAAGACTGTGGATCGTTCGGTGTACCCGCACGGATGGCCTTAACCAGGTTATTACCGCTAAACAGCAGCGGCAGTCCCTGAATCACGCCGGTTTGTTTAATATCCAGCGCAACGGTGCGCTTCCCGTCCTGCGAAACAGCATATTCAGGCTCGCCAATAAAACTGAGCGTAATCCACGCCTGCTGTTCGCCGTTAGAAACCTGAAGATCGGAAAGGCTGGCGGCCCCTGCCTGCGCGCACAGCAGGACCAGGGTTGCCATCAGCCAATTTCTGATGCGATAAATCATCCCGCCACCCTTTAAGGTTATTCGGCTAAACGCGCCAGCAATAAATTACCCGATGAGGAGACGGCACTTACGCGCGCCTCTCGACCTTGCGCCTGGTATTCGATGTGTATTTCGACGTCCGGGTCCGGGAGCACACCTTTACCTTGTTGTGGCCATTCCACCAGGCAAATTGCATCATTGGCAAAATAATCACGGATCCCCATAAATTCGAGCTCCTCGGGGTCCGCAAGTCGGTACAGATCGAAGTGATATACCATTAAATTTTCAAGCGAATAGGGTTCGACCAGCGTATAGGTGGGGCTTTTTACATTGCCTTTATGACCTATCGCCTGCAGGAATCCCCGGCTGAAGGTGGTTTTACCCGCACCTAAATCGCCGTACAAATAAATAACCGTTGCGCCGTCACAGGCCTTCGCGACCCGCAGTCCCAGGTCTAACGTCGCCTGTTCATCCGGTAGCGGAATTACTCTATTCATCATGATAAACGTCAATCACATCAGGGTTAACAATACGCTGTAGCGTGGTAAAGAGATCTGTCGCCAGCATGCCGCGCGTACCAAATCGCGCCGCCAGCACATCCGCTGCCGCGCCGTGCGCCACACATCCCGCACACGCAGCATCATACGGGGTAAGCTTCTGTCCGAGCAATGCGCCAATGATTCCGGAAAGGACATCACCCATACCGCCGCTGGCCATTCCTGCGTTACCGGCATCGATAATGGCTAATGCATTGTGCTCCGAGGCCACTACCGTACCCGCGCCTTTCAGCACCACCACACCTCCGTACCGTTTTACCAGACGTTGTGCAGAAAGTAAGCGATCGTCTTCAATTTCTGTAATGGAGCAGCCCAACAGTCGCGCAGCCTCGCCCGGATGCGGCGTGATCACGCGATTGTGACGTTTATCGGGATTGATTGCCAGCAGGTTAAGCGCATCGGCATCCCACAGCATCGGTTTGCGAAAATTCTCAACTTTTTGCAGTGCTTTTTTTCCCCACTCTTGCTGCCCAAGTCCGGGACCGATGACCACGATATCCGCCCACACCAGACTTTCCTCCACCGCGCGAGGCGTCAACTCATCGACCATCAGTTCCGGACGGGCGGTCAGGATCGGTGCAATATTTTCACTGCGCGTGAGCACCTTAACCAATCCGGCACCAGCGCGAAGCGCCGCTTCACCGGTCATGCGTATGGCGCCTGCTGTGCCATAGTCACCCCCGATGATCGCCAGTCGACCATGGTCACCTTTGTGCGATGTTGCGCGGCGTGGTGTCAGCCAGCATCTAAGCTGTGAGGCATCAACGCGCTGAATGGGCGCGTCCTGCCCCGCCAGCCAGGCATCCAGCCCGAGCGCGTTAAAATGGATACGCCCTGTGACATCACGCGCTTTGCCCGTGATCAGACCGGGCTTCAATGCAATAAAGGTAACGGTATGGGCAGCATGAATCACCGCTCCGGGCGTTCCCCCCGTCTGCGCCAGCAGACCGGAAGGAATATCAATAGCCACTGTGGGAGCAGAATGCACATTCGCCTGTTTGATTAATGTCGCCAGTGGGTCGCGAGGTGCATGTTTTAAGCCGGTGCCGAGCAGCGCATCGATAATCACATCCACCTCTTGCGGCCAGATAATATCCGGGGAATGGATAACGCCACCTGCGTTCAGCCAGGCATGACGAGCATGTTCTGCCTCCTGTGGGAGCGGTTTGTCGCTTTCTTGCGCTAATAGCGTGACGTGAATCCCCGCGGCTTTGGCAAGTCTCGCCACGACATAGCCGTCGCCGCCGTTATTACCGTGGCCACAGAGCACCAGCCAGTGCCGAGCGGCAGGATATGCATTGCGAGCAACCTGGAACGCCGCCTCTCCCGCACGTTGCATCAGCTCATACAGCGTCAGCCCAAGGCTGTCTGCCGCCTCATGTTCCATCCGTTTGATGTCATCGGCGTGCCAGATGGAGTGTGGTATACTTGCGGGGTTTTTCTTCATTGTATGGTCCGTCATGTCAGAGCCCCTCGATCTCAATCAGTTAGCACAAAAAATTAAGCAGTGGGGGCTGGAACTTGGCTTTCAGCAGGTCGGTATTGCCGATACAGACCTTAGCGAAGCCGAACCCAAACTGCAGGCCTGGCTGGATAAACAATACCATGGCGAAATGGACTGGATGGCCCGTCACGGTATGATGCGCGCCCGCCCCCACGAGTTATTACCCGGAACTTTACGCGTCATCAGCGTACGGATGAATTATCTCCCCGCCAACGCCGCGTTTGCCAGCACGCTAAAAAATCCGTCGCTAGGCTACATCAGCCGTTATGCACTGGGCCGTGACTACCATAAGCTGCTGCGTAACCGTTTAAAAAAGCTGGGAGAGTTGATCCAGCAGCATTGCGTTTCGCTGAATTTTAGACCTTTTGTCGATTCTGCGCCCATTCTGGAGCGTCCGCTGGCGGAAAAAGCCGGACTTGGCTGGGTTGGTAAGCACTCACTAATTCTTAGCCGTGAAGCCGGGTCATTTTTCTTCCTTGGTGAACTGCTGATCGATTTACCGCTTCCGGTGGATCAGCCTGTAGAAGAAGCCTGCGGCAAATGCGTGGCCTGTATGACCATTTGCCCCACGGGCGCCATCGTTGAACCCTACACCGTTGATGCCCGCCGCTGTATTTCCTATCTCACGATCGAACTAGAAGGCGCTATCCCGGAAGAGTTTCGCCCACTGTTGGGCAACCGAATCTATGGCTGCGATGACTGCCAGCTCATTTGCCCCTGGAATCGCTATTCGCAACTCACTGTAGAAGATGACTTTAGCCCACGTAAACAACTGCATGCCCCGGAACTGATTGAGCTGTTTGGCTGGAGCGAAGCGTGGTTTTTAAAAGTGACGGAAGGTTCGGCTATTCGTCGCATCGGACACCTGCGTTGGTTGCGAAATATCGCCGTCGCGCTGGGAAATGCCCCGTGGGATGAAACCGTAATAAATGCGCTGGAAAATCGCAGAGGTGAGCACCCACTTCTCGACGAGCACATAGAATGGGCGATTGCGCAGCAGATTGAGAAAAGAAATGCCTGCGTGGTTGAAGTGCAGTTACCGAAGAAACAGCGGCTGGTCAGGGTGATTGAAAAAGGTCTGCCGCGTGATGCTTAAGTCATCCACAGCTTGTGCATAAAAATAAAAACACATTGATATTCAAGAAGGAAAAAATCGTCAAGTGATCACATTAACAATTTGAAATGATAATTAATTCATTAAATTCAAATGGTTATAAAGATACTATTCACCAAGCGAAGTTTTTTGCATTCCAGGAATATTACTCTGACCTGTGGATAAGTCTGTTTACAAGAGTATGTCAAAGACAAAAGAAAACAGCCCCAACGCGATTATTCGTTGTGGATATGTTTATTGAGATAAGAATTTGGAGCGGGAAACGAGACTCGAACTCGCGACCCCGACCTTGGCAAGGTCGTGCTCTACCAACTGAGCTATTCCCGCTTGGGTGGTGCGTATCTTGCGATACTTTTCAAATTTTGGAGCGGGAAACGAGACTCGAACTCGCGACCCCGACCTTGGCAAGGTCGTGCTCTACCAACTGAGCTATTCCCGCTTAATCTTCGTCTTTCGAAACGCTACTGCGTTGGCTGCCTTCATTCACCTTAGTCACTTACTCAAGTAAGTTCCCAAGGATTCATTCAGTTGCCGCCTTGTCGCAATTCGAAATCCTGCGATTGGTGGTCTGTGCTTAGAAAGC
>NZ_SZWV01000051.1:0-30015 GCF_005280945.1 Citrobacter sp. wls718 | reverse complement strand
TCTACCAACTGAGCTATTCCCGCAAATCTGTACTGCTTTTGTTGCTGTCGTAACGCGTAAACCTCTGTCGTTACGGGAGGCGTATTATACGAGAAATTCGTTTAGCTGCAACCCCCTTGAATACGATTTTTTTGAAAACTCGTTCAAGTGATTACTTTACAATCAAGCTGGACAATTTAGCGTCAAAAAGCCGGTGACGCAAGCCACCGGAGAACGAAATCAAAGCTTAATAAAATGCTCACGGTAGTAAGCCAGCTCAGCGACGGACTCACGAATGTCGTCCATCGCCTGGTGTGTCCCCTGCTTCGTGAAGCCATCGAGGATCTCCGGCTTCCAGCGACGGGCCAGCTCTTTCAACGTGCTAACGTCCAGATAGCGATAATGGAAATACGCTTCCAGTTCCGGCATGTATTTGAACAGGAAACGACGATCCTGGCCGATGCTGTTGCCACAAATCGGGGATTTCCCTGCCGGAACCCACTCTTTTAAAAATGCCAGCGTCGCCAGCTCCGCTTCACGATCGCCCATGGTGCTCGCCTTCACGCGCTCCACCAGACCACTTCCGGTATGCGTACGCACGTTCCAGTCATCCATTAGCGCCAGCTGCGCGTCGGACTGGTGGACGGCAATCGTCGGTCCTTCAGCCAGAATATTCAGATTGGCGTCAGTCACCAGCGTCGCGATCTCAATAATGCGATCGCGCTCGGGATCCAGACCTGTCATCTCCAGATCGATCCAAATCAGGTTGTTTTCATTGCCACTCATGCTATTTTCCACCCTTCAGACGTCACATTCAGTGTGACTATATTCATCTAAAATTGCGTGTATCATAAATGTTTTGCCCATCATGGGCGACCAGGAGTCAGTACGATTGAGTAAAAATAAACTCTCCAAAGGCCAACAGCGCCGCGTGAACGCCAATCACCAGCGTCGTCTTAAAACGTCCACGGAGAAGCCCGACTACGACGACAACCTGTTTGGCGAGACCGCTGAAGGTATTGTTATCAGCCGCTTTGGCATGCATGCCGACGTGGAGTCTGCCGACGGCGATGTCCACCGTTGCAACATCCGTCGCACAATTCGTTCGCTGGTAACCGGCGATCGTGTAGTCTGGCGTCCAGGTAAGGCCGCAGCCGAAGGCGTGAACGTTAAAGGGATCGTTGAAGCGGTACATGAACGTACCTCGGTGCTAACGCGTCCGGACTTTTATGACGGTGTAAAACCCATTGCGGCCAACATCGACCAAATCGTCATTGTCTCAGCCATCTTACCCGAGCTGTCACTCAATATTATCGACCGATATCTGGTTGCCTGCGAAACGTTGCAGGTTGAGCCCATTATCGTACTCAACAAAATCGATCTGCTCGACGATGAAGGCATGGTCTTCGTGAATGAGCAGATGGATATCTATCGCAATATTGGCTATCGCGTGTTGATGGTCTCCAGCCATAAAAAAGACGGCCTGCAGCCGCTTGAGGAAGCGCTGACCGATCGCATCAGCATTTTTGCTGGTCAATCAGGTGTGGGCAAATCCAGCCTGCTCAACAACCTGCTCGGCCTGCAGAAAGAGATCCTGACCAACGATGTCTCCGATAACTCCGGTCTTGGGCAACACACCACCACGGCCTCTCGCTTGTACCACTTCCCGCACGGCGGTGACGTCATTGACTCCCCCGGCGTACGTGAGTTTGGGTTGTGGCATCTTGAGCCGGAACAAATCACCCACGGGTTTGTCGAATTCCATGACTTCTTAGGTCATTGCAAATACCGCGACTGTAAGCATGATACGGATCCAGGCTGCGCTATCCGTGAAGCAGTAGAGAAAGGGGCTATCGCCGAAACTCGGTTTGAGAATTATCACCGCATCCTTGAAAGCATGGCGCAGGTAAAAACGCGTAAAAACTTTTCTGATACGGACAACTGACAACTAAGCTAAGCATCGCTAGAATCGTCCCCCTTTTTTCAGGATCCGGCCCGCATGCCGGATCGGGAACAAATTATGGCCTGGAGGCTACCTTGTTAAATTCATTTAAGCTTTCGCTACAATACATTCTGCCGAAACTATGGCTCACTCGCCTGGCGGGTTGGGGTGCAAGCAAACGAGCAGGATGGCTAACTAAACTGGTTATCGATCTGTTCGTGAAATATTACAAGGTCGATATGACAGAGGCGCAGAAGCCGGATACCGCCAGCTATCGCACCTTTAACGACTTCTTCGTGCGCCCACTGCGTGACGATGCCCGCCCAATTAATACCGACCCGAATGTTCTGGTTATGCCAGCTGACGGCGTGATTAACCAGTTGGGGAATATCGAAGAAGACAAACTGTTGCAGGCCAAAGGGCACAGCTACAGCCTTGAAGCACTGCTGGCAGGTAACTACCAGATGGCGGACAAGTTCCGTAACGGAACGTTTGTCACGACGTACCTCTCACCGCGTGATTACCACCGCGTACATATGCCGTGTAACGGTATTCTGCGGGAAATGCTGTACGTGCCCGGCGATCTTTTCTCGGTCAACATTCTGACCGCGCAAAACGTGCCCAACCTTTTTGCGCGTAACGAACGTGTTATTTGCCTGTTTGACACTGAATTTGGCCCGATGGTGCAAATTCTGGTCGGTGCAACCATCGTCGGTAGCATCGAAACTGTCTGGGCTGGCACCATCACGCCACCGCGTGAAGGCGTAATTAAGCGCTGGACATGGCCTGAAGGTGAAAGTGAAGGTTCAGTGGCGTTGCTGAAAGGCCAGGAAATGGGCCGCTTTAAGCTTGGTTCAACCGTCATCAACCTGTTTGCGCCAGGCAAAGTTAATCTGGTCGAGCAGTTGCAGGATCTTTCGGTCACCAAAATCGGTCAACCGATGGCAATCTCTACCGAAACGTTCGTGACGCCAGAGGCCAAACCCGCCCCGCTTGCGCAAGACGAGATCGAAGCAGAACACGCTGCCAGCCCGCTGGTTGACGACAAAAAAGACGAAAGTTAAACATAGGAATCGCTGCTGTGCGCCTGATTATCACTTTTCTGATGGCCTGGTGCCTCAGCCAGGGGGCGTACGCTGCGACGGCCCCCGATACCAAACAAATCACCCAGGAACTGGAGCAGGCCAAAGCGGCAAAACCCGCTCAGCCAGAAGCCGTCGAGGCGCTCCAGTCCGCGCTGAATGCCCTTGAAGAGCGTAAAGGCTCTCTCGAGCGCGCCGAACAGTATCAGCAGGTTATTGATAACTTCCCCAAGCTGTCCGCGACGCTACGCGCGCAGCTTAGCAACCTGCGCGATGAACCTCGCAGCATCCCCACGGACCTCTCGGCTGACGCCTTAAACCAGGAGATCCTGCAGGTCAGCAGCCAGTTGCTGGAAAAAAGCCGTCAGGCCCAGCAGGAGCAGGATCGCGCCCGCGAAATCGCCGATTCATTAAACCAGCTCCCTCAACAGCAAACCGATGCTCGCCGTCAATTAAATGAAATTGAACGACGCCTTGGCGCAGCCAGCGGCAATACGCCGCTCAATCAGTCGTTGCAAGCTGAATCCGCCAGACTCAAAGCGCTGGTCGATGAGCTGGAGCTGGCACAACTTTCCGCCAACAATCGTCAGGAACTGGCGCGTATGCGCTCCGAACTGGCCGAAAAACAGAGCCAGCAGCTCGACGCTTACCTGCAGGCATTACGAAATCAGCTCAATAGCCAGCGGCAGCGTGAAGCGGAGCGGGCGCTGGAAAGCACCGAACTGCTGGCAGAAAACAGTGCAGGACTGCCGGAAGGCATTGTCGATCAGTTTAAGGTCAACCGCGAACTGTCACAGGCGTTAAACCAACAGGCACAACGTATGGACCTGGTGGCGTCTCAGCAGCGTCAGGCCACCGGTCAAACGTTGCAGGTACGTCAGGCATTGAACACGCTGCGCGAGCAGTCACAGTGGCTGGGAGCGTCGAATATGCTGGGCGAAGCGCTTCGCGCGCAGGTTTCCCGTCTACCTGAAATGCCTAAGCCGCAACAGCTCGATACCGAAATGGCGCAGCTGCGCGTACATCGCATGCGCTATGAAGACCTCCTCAACAAACAGCCGCAGCTACGCCAGATCCATCAAGCGGATGGACAGCCGCTTACCGCAGAGCAGACCCGTATTCTCAATGCCCAACTGCGTACCCAGCGTGAGCTGTTGAATTCCCTGCTACAGGGCGGCGATACGCTGATACTCGAGTTAACCAAGCTGAAAGTCTCCAATAGTCAGTTGGAAGATGCGCTGAAAGAGGTTAACGAAGCCACGCACCGCTATCTGTTCTGGACCTCTGACGTCAGCCCGATTTCACTCTCCTGGCCGGTCGATTTGGTTCAGGATCTGCGTCGTCTAATCTCATTAGATACGTTTAATCAGCTTGGTAAAGCCAGCGTCATGATGCTCACCAGTAAGGCCACGCTGCTGCCGTTGTTCGCCGCGCTGGTGCTGGTGGGGTTTAGCCTCTATTCGCGTAAGCACTTCACCCGCTTTCTTGAGCGATCGTCTGCGCGGGTCGGTAAAGTCACCCAAGATCACTTCTGGCTGACGATACGAACGGTATTCTGGTCAATTCTCGTTGCCTCGCCGCTGCCGGTGCTGTGGGCGACGCTGGGTTACGGCCTGCAGGAAGCCTGGCCCTATCCGCTGGCCGTCGCCATCGGCGATGGTGTGACCGCCACGGTGCCTATGCTGTGGGCGGTGATGATTTGCGCTACCTTTGCGCGGCCGAATGGTCTGTTCATCGCGCACTTTGGCTGGCCGCGCAACCGCGTCGCTAAAGCTATGCACTATTACCTGATGAGCATCGGACTGATTGTTCCGCTGATCATGGCGGTGATCATGTTTGATAATCTCAATGACCGGGAATTCTCCGCTTCATTAGGACGCCTGTGCTTTATGTTGATTTGTGGCGCACTGGCCATCGTCACTCTGAGCCTCAAACGCGCCGGGATCCCGCTGTACCACGACAAAGAGGGCAACGGCGACAACATGGTCAACAGCATGCTGTGGAATATGCTAATGGGTGCCCCGTTAGTTGCCATTCTTGCGGCCGCGGTAGGTTACCTGGCCACAGCACAGGCGCTGCTGGCCCGCCTGGAGACGTCTGTTGCTATCTGGTTCTTGTTGCTGGTGGTTTATCACGTCATCCGCCGCTGGATGCTTATCCAGCGCCGTCGTCTGGCTTTTGACCGCGCCAAACACCGACGCGCAGAAATGCTGGCGCAGCGTGCACGTGGTGAAGAAGAACCCGCGCACTCCACCAGCCTGGAAGGAGCGATAGATATCGATGAAAGCGAAGTCGATCTGGACGCGATAAGCGCGCAGTCGCTGCGCCTGGTGCGGTCTATCCTGATGCTCATCGCCCTGCTTTCAGTCATCGTGCTGTGGTCAGAAATTCATTCCGCGTTCGGCTTCCTGGAAAATATCTCACTATGGGATGTGACGTCCACGGTGCAGGGCGTAGAAAGCTTAGAGCCGATTACGCTGGGCGCAGTGCTTATTGCCATTCTGGTGTTTATCATCACCACCCAGCTGGTGCGTAACCTGCCTGCACTGCTGGAACTGGCGCTGTTGCAGCACCTGGATTTAACACCAGGTACCGGTTACGCCATCACCACTATAACCAAGTATCTACTGATGCTAATTGGTGGCCTGGTGGGCTTCTCAATGATTGGTATTGAGTGGTCGAAACTGCAGTGGCTGGTTGCTGCTCTCGGTGTTGGTTTGGGCTTTGGTTTGCAAGAGATCTTCGCCAACTTTATATCCGGCCTGATCATCCTGTTTGAAAAACCAATTCGTATTGGCGACACGGTGACCATTCGCGACCTCACCGGCAGCGTGACCAAGATTAACACCCGCGCGACCACCATCAGCGACTGGGATCGTAAAGAGATCATCGTGCCCAACAAGGCGTTTATCACCGAGCAGTTTATCAACTGGTCGTTATCCGACTCAGTGACTCGTGTGGTATTGACCATTCCTGCACCGTCAGAAGCCAACAGCGAGGAGGTCACGCAAATCCTGCTCACTGCCGCCCAGCGCTGCTCACTGGTTATCGACACACCGGCGCCGGAAGTCTTCCTGGTTGACCTTCAGCAGGGGATTCAGATCTTTGAGCTGCGTATCTATGCCGCAGAGATGGGACACCGTATGCCATTGCGCCACGAGATCCACCAGCTGATTCTGGCGGGCTTCCGTGAGCACGGTATTGATATGCCATTCCCACCGTTCCAGATGCGTCTGGAGAGCCTCAGCGGAAAGCAAACGGGGAGAACGTTAAGTTCTGCGGGCAGAGGTAAGCGCCCGGCGGGAAGCTTGTAAACGTGAGTGGTGCCGGATGGCGGCTTCGCCTTATCCGGCCTACGAAGATGCTTCTTTAGTAGGCCGGATTAGGTAGGTCGTTTATTCAACCGCCCATTCAGGCTCATTGGCCATACGACGGCTGTAGTTCTGGTAAATCGCCATGGCTAACAACGAGAAGAAAATCGGCCCGCCGGTCATCCACAGCGCACTGTTCCAGTCGCCAGCTTCAATCACCGGCTGGATAATGGTGAACACGTTGGCGAATGTCACCACCAGCACCACGACACTCGTGGCCAGTAGCGTTGCGGCTCGGGTTTTAAATATCACAAACGGTCTTTCCAGACCGACGCGAGATTTAAAGAAAGGGAACGCCAGCGCGAGGAACAGATACGGCAGCGTCATCGAGACGTTCGCCATCAGCGTCAGCTTGTTATAGAACGCTGAGGCCGTATCGCCGCCAAACGACACCAGAAGAATAAACAGGCTCACCAGCAGACACTGCATCCACATCGCCGTCGTCGGCATCCCCATAGCGTTCAGTCTGGTCATCGGTGCAGGCCACAGTGCTTTTGGCGTCCCCTGAATAATCGCTTTCAGCGGCGAGTAGCTGAGCGTGAAGAATGCCCCGGTATAAGCAAGGAACATAGACAGGCCGGTAATACGCGCAAACCAGACGCCTGTAGTGATAGCCGCCTCAGGTGAAAGATGCAGCGCATGGCCCAGCGTCATCCCCAAACTTTTCATCAGGATATAAGTAATATTACCCAAGTTCACTGAACTATTACTTAATACATCCTGCCAGTTGGTACTCACGCCCCATAAAAAGATGGCCAGCGAATAACCCACTGAAATGACAATCGCCGCGAAGACAATGCCTTTCGCGAAGTTCTTTTCAGGTTTCTCTGTTTTATCAACCAGTCCACCCACGGCTTCTATTCCGCCATAGGCAAAAATAGCAAACACCACAAATGACAGCATGGCCAGACCGGACTGATATCCCGGATTCGGTGAAGAGACAAAATTAATATCCTGTGCAAAGTGGCCACCGGTTAATAACAAAACAGCGATACTCACTAACAACAGAACTAAATTAAGACACATGACGGCAATTCCGCCAACCGCCGTAATGCGAGCAATCTTATTAATACCCCGTGACGCTACGCCAGTCACCAACACCATCCAGCCAACAGCAAGCAGTCCGACGACCTGCGTGGGCTCAAACCCGGCGATACGCCAGGTCTGCGTCATATCCGCGCCGAATATAAAGGTGGAAAAAGGCACCCAGACTTTCGCCGCGGTGCTCACCATCCAGATAACGTAGGAAGAGAACCACATAAAGGTGCCGATAAACGCATAACGAGGTCCGACGCTATTATTCATCCACGAATAGATCCCACCCTCTTCTTTCCGATAGGCAGACCCCATTTCAGCCATCATTAAGGCAAATGGGATAAAGAATAATAATGCAGAAAATACATACCATGGAATGGCACTGTATCCCATTAAATAGAAAGCCGAGGGGCTATTAGCAAATCCAAAAACAGACGTAAATATCATCAGGATGAGACCGGTCAGGCTCATCTTTTTTATTGTTTGGGTCATTAAACTATCCCTTACTCTGGAGAGTGTTTATCAAACACCACTCACCGGTGAATACTGCCCCCTTGCAGAGATCAGCAATAAGAAAATCAACACAGGATTGATACCTGAATGCTAACAAAATTCCAGAGTTAAATTGTGGCTATTAGAGGGGAAATGAAAAAAGATGCTACAAAGTGGCGACTATGCGCCACTTTGCAATGCGGAGACGTGAATTACGCACGATCGACGGTAAAGGCGATAACATCAGCGAGGCTATCGGCCCCCAGTGCCAGCATAACCAGACGGTCGACGCCCAGCGCCACGCCTGAGCAATCCGGCATCCCAACTTTTAGCGCTTCAAGCAGATTGTTATCGATAGGCTGTTGCGGTAAGCCACGGGCGGCTCGTTTGCGGTTATCCTGTTCGAAGCGTTGCTGCTGCTCGCGTGCATCGGTCAACTCATGGAAACCATTCGCCAGCTCAATACCTTTGTAGTACACCTCAAAACGTTCGGCCACGCGGTGGTCTTCAGTACTGATTTGCGCCAACGACGCCTGGCTGGCCGGGAAATGATATACAAACGTCGGTTTATCTTTGCCAATGAGCGGTTCGACGCCCATCGCAAACAGCAGTTGCAGCAAGGTATCCCGGTCTTCTTCGGTGTCCGCGATATTGCTGAGATCCAGCTTCGCCGCCGCTTCGCGCAACTGTGTTTTATCCGCTGACAGCGGGTCGATTTCAAGATGACGCTGGAAGGCTTGCTGATAAGAGAGGCTTTCCGCCGGAGAGCAGTCCAGCACTTGCTGGAGCAAATCATCCACTTCATTCATCAGACGGTACATGTCGTAATGAGGACGGTACCACTCGAGCATGGTGAACTCGGGGTTATGGTGACGCCCCATCTCTTCGTTACGGAAACTGCGACACAGTTGGTAGACCGGACCACACCCTGCAACCAGCAGGCGCTTCATATGGTATTCCGGGCTGGTCATCAAATAGAGGTTCATGCCCTGAGAATGACCCGGGCCAACGAAACGCGTTTCGAACGGGAACAGATGAATATCCGTAACCGTCGCCTGACTCATACAAGGTGTCTCAACCTCAAGCACGCCACGGTCGGCAAAAAAGCGGCGGATTTCCGCTATAATTGCTGCACGTTTTAACAGATTGGGGATGGACGCGCTCGGCTGCCAGGTTGCCGTTTCGCTCATGGTTGTTTCTCCGATTTAAGACAAGGGCACGAAGTCTACTCGTAACGCGTTAGCGAGACAAATTTCGGGAGGGAATAACAAACACGGACAAGTTGATAAAAAAAGCAACATTGGGTGGTTTAGTAATTAAATTAATCAAAATCAATGATAATTCCCCCCTGTGATACGCTAAAAAAATCGAACACGTCAAATTTCCCGCTCCTCCCTGAGACTATACTATTGTACCTATAAAGGAGCAGTGGAAACGCGTTCATAACCCGTTTGACTCAGATGAAGCATCTGATTACGGGCGGGGATGAAATAACAACAATCTGGAGGAATGTCGTGCAAACCTTTCAAGCCGATCTTGCCATTATAGGCGCCGGTGGCGCGGGATTACGTGCTGCAATTGCTGCCGCACAAGCAAATCCCAACGCTAAAATCGCACTGATCTCAAAAGTGTACCCAATGCGCAGCCATACCGTTGCTGCCGAAGGCGGCTCTGCTGCTGTCGCGCAGGATCATGACAGCTTTGACTACCATTTTCACGATACGGTAGCTGGCGGAGACTGGCTGTGTGAGCAGGATGTCGTGGATTACTTTGTCCACCACTGCCCAACTGAAATGACGCAACTGGAACAATGGGGTTGCCCATGGAGCCGTCGTGAAGACGGTAGCGTCAACGCACGTCGCTTCGGCGGTATGAAAATTGAGCGCACCTGGTTTGCCGCGGATAAGACCGGCTTCCACATGCTGCATACGCTGTTCCAAACGTCTTTGCAGTTCCCGCAAATTCAGCGTTTCGACGAACACTTCGTCCTGGACATCCTGGTTGATGACGGTCAGGCTCGCGGCCTGGTTGCGATGAACATGATGGAAGGCACGCTGATGCAAATCCGTGCTAATGCGGTTGTCATGGCAACAGGCGGCGCTGGCCGTGTGTACCGTTACAACACCAACGGCGGCATCGTTACCGGCGACGGTATGGGCATGGCACTGAGCCACGGCGTTCCGCTGCGTGATATGGAATTCGTTCAGTATCACCCGACTGGTCTGCCAGGCTCCGGTATCCTGATGACCGAAGGCTGCCGCGGTGAAGGCGGTATTCTGGTCAACAAAGATGGCTATCGCTATCTGCAGGACTACGGCATGGGTCCGGAAACCCCACTGGGCGAGCCGAAGAACAAATACATGGAACTGGGTCCGCGCGACAAAGTTTCTCAGGCCTTCTGGCACGAATGGCGTAAAGGCAATACCATTTCCACCCCGCGTGGCGATGTGGTTTACCTCGACCTGCGTCACCTCGGTGAGAAAAAACTGCTCGAGCGCTTACCGTTCATCTGCGAACTGGCGAAAGCCTACGTGGGTGTCGATCCGGTTAAAGAACCGATCCCGGTACGTCCGACCGCGCACTACACCATGGGCGGTATCGAAACCGATCAGCACTGTGAAACCCGCATTAAAGGTCTGTTCGCCGTTGGTGAATGTTCCTCTGTTGGTCTGCATGGCGCTAACCGTCTGGGTTCTAACTCTCTGGCAGAACTGGTGGTCTTTGGCCGCATGGCGGGTGAACGTGCAGCAGAACGCGCTGCAACGGTAGGCGCAGCAAACGGTGCCGCACTCGACGCACAGGTTGCTGGCGTTGAAAAACGTCTGAAAGATCTGGTGAACCAGGAAGGTAACGAAAACTGGTCCAAAATCCGCGACGAAATGGGTCTGTCCATGGAAGAAGGTTGCGGTATCTACCGTACGCCGGAACTCATGCAGAAAACCGTTGATAAACTGGCCGAACTGCAGGAACGTTTCAAGCGCGTACGTATCACCGATACCTCCAGCGTCTTCAACACCGACTTGCTGTACACCATCGAACTGGGTCATGGTCTGAACGTTGCTGAATGTATGGCGCACTCTGCGCTGGCACGTAAAGAATCCCGCGGCGCGCACCAGCGTCTGGATGAAGGCTGCACCGAGCGTGATGACGTTAACTTCCTCAAACACACTCTCGCCTTCCGTGATGCTGACGGCACAACTCGCCTGGAATACAGCGACGTGAAAATCACCACTCTGCCGCCAGCTAAACGTATGTACGGTGGCGAAGCGGAAGCAGCCGATAAGAAGGAGAAGGCGAATGGCTGAGATGAAAAACCTGAAAGTTGAGGTGGTGCGCTATAACCCGGAAACCGATACCGCGCCGCACAGTGCTTTCTATGAAGTTCCTTATGATGAAACCACATCTCTACTGGATGCGTTGGGTTACATCAAAGATAACCTGGCACCGGACCTGAGCTACCGATGGTCCTGCCGTATGGCAATCTGCGGTTCCTGCGGCATGATGGTCAACAACGTGCCTAAACTGGCGTGCAAAACCTTCCTGCGTGAATACACCAACGGTATGAAGGTTGAAGCGCTGGGCAACTTCCCGATCGAACGCGATCTGGTCGTCGATATGACGCACTTTATCGAAAGCCTGGAAGCGATCAAGCCGTACATCATTGGTAACCCGCGTACTCCGGATCAGGGGCCAAACACCCAGACTCCGGCGCAGATGGCGAAGTATCATCAGTTCTCCGGTTGCATCAACTGTGGTCTGTGCTATGCCGCGTGCCCGCAGTTCGGCCTGAACCCAGAGTTCATTGGACCGGCTGCAATCACCCTGGCGCATCGTTATAACGAAGATAGCCGCGACCACGGTAAGAAGGAGCGTATGGCTCAGTTGAACAGCCCGAACGGCGTCTGGTCCTGTACTTTCGTGGGCTACTGCTCCGAAGTCTGCCCGAAACACGTCGATCCGGCTGCGGCCATTCAGCAGGGTAAAGTTGAAAGTTCAAAAGACTTTCTTATCGCTACCCTGAAACCACGCTAAGGAGTGCACGATGACGACTAAACGCAAAGCCTATGTGCGGCCAATGACGTCCACTTGGTGGAAAAAACTGCCATTTTATCGTTTTTACATGCTGCGTGAAGGCACGGCAGTTCCGGCAGTCTGGTTCAGCATTGAACTGATTATCGGCCTGTTTGCACTCAAGCATGGTGCAGAGTCCTGGATGGGTTTTGTCGCCTTTTTACAAAACCCGGTGGTGGTAATTCTTAATATTATCGCCCTGGCTGCAGCGCTGCTGCATACCAAAACCTGGTTTGAGCTGGCGCCAAAAGCTGCCAACATCATCGTAAAAGACGAAAAAATGGGGCCAGAGCCGATCATCAAAGGTCTCTGGGCAGTTACTGTGGTTGCGACAGTAGTAATACTGTTTGTTGCCCTGTTCTGGTAAGGAGTCCGGAATGATTAATCCAAATCCAAAACGCTCTGACGAACCCGTATTCTGGGGCCTGTTTGGTGCAGGCGGTATGTGGAGCGCTATCATTGCGCCGGTGATGATCCTGTTGGTAGGCATTATGCTGCCGCTGGGCTTTGTTCCTGATGCTTTCAGCTATGAACGCGTACTGGCATTTGCTCAGAGCTTCATCGGACGTGCGTTCCTGTTCCTGATGATCGTTCTGCCGCTGTGGTGTGGTTTACACCGTATGCACCACGCGATGCATGACCTGAAAATCCACGTGCCGGCTGGCAAGTGGGTATTCTACGGTCTGGCTGCGATCCTGACCGTTGTAACGGCGATTGGTATTCTGACCATCTAATCGCTACGCCCTCTTATCATCCGGTAAGAGGGCGTTTTTTCGCTCTCTCTTCCCTTAATTCCCCGCCAGGTTCTACACTTAGGAAAAACCTTAAAAGGAAAATCCTATGCGCTTGCTGCCTGTAGTTGCTGCCGTTACGGCTGCATTTCTGGTTGTCGCTTGCAGCTCCCCTACGCCACCAGCAGGCGTGACCGTTGTCAATAACTTTGATGCTAAACGCTATCTCGGAACCTGGTACGAAATCGCGCGCTTCGATCATCGCTTCGAACGAGGACTGGAAAAGGTCACTGCAACCTACAGCTTACGCGATGACGGGGGTATCAACGTCATCAACAAAGGCTACAACCCCGACAGAAGCATGTGGCAAAAAACGGAAGGCAAGGCTTATTTCACTGGCGATCCTACGCGAGCGGCGCTGAAGGTGTCGTTCTTCGGTCCATTCTACGGTGGGTATAACGTGATTGCTCTCGATCGGGAGTATCGCCACGCGCTGGTTTGTGGCCCGGATCGCGACTACCTGTGGATCCTATCACGTACCCCCACTATTTCAGACGAGATGAAACAGCAAATGCTGGCAGTCGCGGCCCGGGAAGGGTTTGAAGTGAACAAGCTAATTTGGGTAAAACAGCCTGGCGCTTAGTGGGTACTGAGCTTCAGACCAATAATTCCGGCGACAATCAGACCCAGACTCAGCAAACGTGCCGGACTGGCGGATTCCCCCAGCAGCAGGATACCGGTAATGGCCGCCCCTACCGCACCAATACCGGTCCAGACCGCATAAGCTGTTCCAACGGGCAACGTTCGCATCGCCCAGGAAAGCATGGCGATACTGACGATCATGGCCACAATGGTAATAATGCTCGGCGTCAGACGGGTAAAACCGTGGGTATATTTCAGGCCAATTGCCCATACGACTTCAAGCAGGCCAGCAATCAATAAAACGATCCAGGACATATCAGGCTCCAGAATAACAATGGGGCCGTCCCCGGTGAGAGAAGCGTTTGCAGGTCGTCCTACAACGCTGAAGTATGAAAAAGCATTTTTGCCCGAAAGAAAATGAATTTCAACATTTTTATCCATTGCCTGCTTAAAGCAAGAATTGAGCACAAATAGCAGCGTAGTTCCCGCATTTGGCTGCCATTGGTCTTATCTATGATAAATGGCTTTCTGAAGTCAGGAAGCCGTTTTTCCCACTTCTGAATGCGAAAAGTTTATGCATAAAATTTTAGTGATTGACCGGTGCCACTTTACCCGTACAGGGGTCGAGGCCTTGCTTAATCATTCTGGTAGGTTTAATTCGTCGTTTCTGGTATCAGGAATCAATAACCTCTTACTGGCAAAAGAACATATTTCGCAGTGGAAACCGCATCTGGTGATCGCGGATTTATATGGTTTTCTCAGCGATGTACATGCCAGTCCGCCGATTGCGCTTTTTTTATGAGCTGTGGTCTGATCCCCCTGATTTTACTGCAATCAGGAGACAGAAAGCCTGTACCCGCTCACAACCCGCAATACGCCGTCCATTCGGTATTATCCAAACGCACTACGCTCTCTGAGTTGTCAGACAGTATTCAGGATGCTCTCTGCGTTCGTCCTGCGCTTAAGACCACTAAAAACGCGACACCGCTGCTTACGCCGCAGGAAGAGAAAGTACTGTCGATGTGGATGGATGGCGTGAGTAACACTGCGATAGCCTCGGCCCTCGGCATTCATGGCAAGACGGTTTACACCTATAAACGCAACATTCGCATCAAGCTGCATTTAGGAAACCGCTTTTCACCGTTTCTGTCGCTACCCGAGAAAATGAATTAACGGTACGACAGAGCGTCGTACCGTTCATGATTATTGCTGAGCTTTTGTCGCTGCACCAGAGATTGCGCTACCGCCTTCAGAAATATCCTGCCCAACACCTTTTGTTGTATTACACGCAGTCAACACTGAAGAAAGAACCAACACAGAAAAGAGCGCTGCAATTGTCTTTTTAACCATAACGTCTTCCTTTTCTAGCCAATATTGTTTGTGTATAGCTACTTAATGATAGACAAGATCCGGAAGGATGACGGAAAAACGCAGATTTTTAAGACAATATGACAGGCTCAACTGGCCGCGTGAGAGATGGAATTACCAAGATGTTTGATGTCTTCACCGAAGCCACGTGCGGTATTACAGCCCGTCAGGAGTGTGCTGGTGAACAGGATAAGCATTACAAGACCGAGAAGACGTTTCATCATTCCTGCCCTGGAAAAGTATGGCGCAGCAGCCTGCGCCATCGATCAAATAGGATGTATTACTTAACGCGGGAAACGTATTCGCCTGAACGCGTATCCACTTTGATCACTTCGCCGATCTGTACGAACAGCGGAACTTTAACAACTGCGCCGGTGGACAGCGTCGCTGGTTTGCCACCCGTACCCGCGGTGTCACCTTTCAGACCCGGGTCAGTTTCAACGATTTCCAGCTCAACAAAGTTCGGTGGGGTCACGGAGATAGGCTGACCATTCCACAGGGTCACGATGCACTCAGCCTGATCCAACAGCCATTTAGCGCTATCGCCTACCGCTTTCGCGTCAGCAGCCAGCTGTTCGAAAGTGGAGTTGTTCATGAAATGATAGAACTCACCGTCGTTGTACAGGTAAGTCAGGTTCATATCTACAACGTCTGCGCCTTCAGCGGAGTCGGTGGATTTGAAGGTTTTCTCTACACGAGTACCGGTCAGCAGGCGGCGCAGCTTAACGCGCGCGAAAGCCTGGCCTTTACCCGGTTTAACGAATTCACTGGCTTCAACCGCATAAGGTTCGCCGTCCATCATGATTTTAAGACCGGCACGAAAATCGTTGCTATAGTAAGTCGCCATAAGGCCCTCTGAAATTGTTAACTGGTAGCTTAGCCACAAAATGGCGCATATTGTAACCCTAAACACCCCATCCAGAGAAGATTGGTTAGTACAACTTGCCGATGTTCTCACCGATCCGGATGAACTATTACGTCTTTTGAATATAGACGCTGATGAAAATATGCTCGCAGGTCGTGAGGCAAAACGTCTTTTTGCCCTGCGCGTCCCGCGATCGTTTATCGCGCGGATGGAAAAAGGCAACCCCAACGATCCGCTGCTGCGCCAGGTACTCACCTCCCAAGATGAATTTGTCGCCGCGCCAGGATTCTCGACCGACCCGCTGGAAGAACAGCACAGCGTCGTGCCGGGATTACTACATAAGTATCGCAATCGGGCGTTGCTGCTGGTAAAAGGCGGATGCGCGGTCAACTGTCGCTACTGCTTCCGTCGCCATTTCCCTTATGCCGATAACCAGGGGAATAAGCGTAACTGGCAGATTGCGTTAGATTACATCGCGGCGCACCCGGAGCTGGATGAGATTATCTTCTCCGGCGGCGATCCGTTAATGGCCAAAGACCACGAACTGGACTGGTTGCTCACGCAACTGGAAGCCATCCCACATATTAAGCGCCTGCGCATTCACAGCCGTTTGCCGATTGTCATTCCGGCGCGAATTACCGACGGATTGGTCGAGCGTTTTGCTCACTCTTCTCTGCAAGTTCTGCTGGTGAATCACATTAACCACGCCAACGAAATTGATGAGACATTTCGTCAGGCGATGGCAAAACTGCGTCGGATTGGCGTCACACTGCTCAACCAAAGCGTGTTATTGCACGGCGTGAACGATAACGCCCAGACGCTGGCAAATCTTAGCAACGCGCTATTTGATGCCGGCGTGATGCCTTATTACCTGCACGTGCTGGATAAGGTGCAAGGGGCCGCGCACTTTATGGTCAGCGACGATGAAGCGCGTCAAATCATGCGAGAACTGTTGACGCTGGTATCAGGCTATATGGTCCCCAAACTGGCGCGTGAAATTGGCGGAGAGCCCAGTAAAACGCCGCTGGATCTGCAATTACGTCAGCAATAATCCAAATGAGTGTCCGTTTTCGGACACTCACTGCCAAATAATATAATTTCAATTTATTCAGTCCTTCTCTGACTTTTAATTTATGTTATTTTAGCGATAGCTATCTTTTAATGTATTTATAAATCATATAAATAAATCAATATTTAGTTTTCCGTTGAATATTAGGTGAGAGAGAGAACCGCCGTGGCTATAACGATTAAAGGTATTAATACGGGCATTATTCGTCAAAAAAATGAGTTCATTGCGCTGGCATTAAAGATAAAGGAACCCAGAAATAAAGAGTCGCTATTTTTTCTGTCACCATTCGGGCTACGAGACCTGCTTATCGCGCTGGAAAGCAGATTGCATACCAAGCACCTTTTGGGCGAGGATGCGCGTCTGCAGTATGAAAAAGCACGTGACAAAGTCAGTCAAAAAATGAATGAAAACATGCCATTAATTCAGGAGGATGAACTTAAAAATGCGGATATTAATCGTCGGATAAATTCACTGGTATTAGTAAGCGACGAAGGCGAAAACTTAACGCTCTCTCTTACACTGCATAATGGTCGAGTTTGCGAGCTATTAATTAATGAACTACAAATTACGGTACTGGCACATGCAATTATTCACGCAATAAATAATGCAGGGATGCGCGAATTAGCACTGCGTATCACATCGTTATTAGATTTCCTGCCTCTGTACGACATTGATTGCCTGGATAACGATAATCTTGAATACGATGCCTATACACAATCAGAATGGAAACATAATCTGTTTAATCATTATCTGGCTGTCATCTATCGCTATCAAGATAAAGCAGGGAAAGTTCGGTTCTGTGGTTCAGTGGTGAAAACTCGAGCCCCTTCGGATGATAAAGACGTAGAAGCGATCTCTCGTCGGCTTATCGACTTCAGCCCACGGCTAAAAAAACTGGCCGGTGTACCGTGCAAAGTGTTTGTCAGAACACTCACGGGGGATAAAACACAAAAGCTGACACAGGATCAGTGCCTGCGCGCGCTGCATCATTTACGCCTACAGTCTGCCAGTAAAGCGCAGAATGCCTGATGGCGCTGCGCTTATCAGGCCTACGCTCATGTGTACCGTAGGCCGGATAAGACGCTTCAGCGTCGCCATCCGGCATCAACAGCGTTTATCAATTAGGGCACTTATAAACCTGACCAATCATCTCGCTGGCGGTTGGGACAAAACTCGACAACATACCTTGTGATGGGCTGCTTACACCATAAATCACATTACCGCCCATTGCCGCAGCCTGGTTACGCAGATCGTTCGCCGCGCCGCGCATAGAGCCGCCCTCTTCGCCGTGCTGACCAGAAAGCCAGTTGCTCTGCTTACCGGTTGCGGTACCAATCAGCTGGCACTCGGCACCTGGCTTCTCTTCAACGAAGCGTACGCTTTGTCCGGCTGAACTCAGTTCGTTGCTGGAGCTACAACCCGCCATCAGTAGCGCGGCACCAACGATCCCTGCTAAATATTTCACGTGCATGTTATTCCCCATAATCAATGCGCTGGACGTTTTGTCCGTAGCTGAATCATATACTAAAAAGATGACCAAAAGAAAAACCCCCGGACATTTCTGCCCGGGGGTTTCTCATTTTTCGCGAGATGCGTATTTAATCAAATAATTCAAGTTGCAGCCAACGAACCTGCGGCTTGAAGTATGAAGATTAAATTACATCATGCCGCCCATTCCGCCCATGCCGCCCATACCACCAGCAGCACCTAAGTCAGCGGAATCGCCTTTCGGCAGGTCGGTTACCATGCACTCGGTGGTGATCATCAGACCCGCAACAGAAGCCGCGTACTGCAGAGCAGAACGGGTTACTTTAGTCGGATCCAGGATACCCATGTCGATCATGTTGCCGTATTCTTCAGTTGCAGCGTTGTAACCGTAGTTACCGTCACCCGCTTTCACGGTGTTAGCGACAACAGACGGTTCTTCGCCGCAGTTCAGAACGATCTGACGCAGCGGGGATTCCATTGCGCGCAGCGCAACTTTGATACCCACGTTCTGGTCTTCGTTCTGACCACGCAGTTCGCTCAGTTTGGATGCTACGCGGATCAGCGCAACACCACCACCAGCAACCACGCCTTCTTCTACCGCAGCACGGGTCGCGTGCAGGGCATCTTCAACGCGTGCTTTCTTCTCTTTCATTTCAACTTCGGTAGCAGCACCCACTTTGATGACTGCAACGCCGCCTGCCAGTTTCGCTACGCGCTCCTGCAGTTTTTCACGGTCGTAGTCAGAAGTTGCTTCTTCGATCTGCTGGCGAATCTGGGTTACACGACCCTGGATTGCCGCTTCTTCGCCCACACCATCGATGATGGTGGTGGTGTCTTTGTTGATCACAACGCGTTTTGCCTGGCCCAGATCTTCCAGGGTCGCTTTTTCCAGCTCCATACCGATCTCTTCAGAGATAACGGTACCGCCGGTCAGGGTCGCGATATCCTGCAGCATAGCTTTACGGCGGTCGCCGAAGCCAGGTGCTTTAACCGCAGCCACTTTCACGATGCCACGCATGGTGTTAACGACCAGGGTAGCCAGCGCTTCGCCTTCAACATCTTCAGCAATGATCAGCAGCGGTTTGCCTGCTTTCGCTACGGCTTCCAGAACCGGCAGCATTTCGCGGATGTTGGAGATTTTCTTATCAGCCAGCAGGATGAACGGCGTTTCCAGTTCTACTGCGCCCGTTTCCGGCTTGTTGATGAAGTAAGGAGACAGGTAGCCACGGTCGAACTGCATACCTTCAACTACGTCCAGTTCGTCCTGCAGACCGGTACCGTCTTCAACGGTGATCACGCCTTCTTTACCGACTTTGTCCATCGCTTCTGCGATCAGTTTACCTACGGTTTCGTCGGAGTTAGCGGAGATGGTACCAACCTGAGCAATCGCTTTAGAGTCGGAGCACGGTACGGACAGGGCTTTCAGTTCTTCAACCGCAGCAGCGACAGCTTTGTCGATACCACGTTTCAGATCCATCGGGTTCATACCCGCAGCAACAGCCTTCAGGCCTTCAGTGATGATGGACTGAGCCAGTACGGTCGCAGTAGTCGTACCGTCACCTGCAGCGTCGTTCGCTTTAGAGGCAACTTCTTTCACCATCTGCGCGCCCATGTTTTCGAACTTGTCTTCCAGCTCGATTTCACGTGCTACGGAAACACCATCTTTAGTGATAGCTGGGGCACCGAAAGATTTATCCAGAACCACGTTACGGCCTTTCGGACCGAGGGTAACTTTTACTGCGTCTGCCAGTACGTTCACGCCGCGCAGCATTTTCACACGAGCGTCGTTACCGAATTTTACGTCTTTAGCTGCCATTTTCTCTTTCCCTTAAATTCGTATGTTCAGTGTCGTTCGCGGATTAAGCTTCAACAATCGCCAGGATGTCACTTTCAGACATGATCAACACTTCTTCATTGTCGATCTTCTCAGATTTAACACCGTAGCCATCGTTGAAAATGACGATATCGCCAACTTTCACGTCCAGCGGCTGTACGGTACCGTTGTCCAGGATGCGACCCTTACCGACAGCGATGATTTCGCCACGAGTTGATTTACCCGCTGCGGAACCGGTCAGTACGATGCCGCCAGCAGATTTGGATTCAACTTCTTTACGTTTGACGATCACACGATCATGTAACGGACGAATACTCATTGATAGCTCTCCTTTGAGAAAGTCTTTATCAGTTATGGGTGGCGCCGGCCCGTGAACGGTTTACCGGCTAGTGACCAGAGAGATGGGGATGGGGTTTTCTCCCTTCAAGGGGGCAAGCGAAAAATTTTTTTTATCAGGAGAAAATCCCGCCAAAACACAGACACACCTCACATTTAATACCGATTTCAGTCACGTCGTCATAAGCAAATCCGATTGTGATACCATCGAAAATCTGCGCTGTAGCCTATTTACGGGCATAATCGGATAACAATTTATGAGTGGACTGAAGCAAGAGCTGGGGCTGGCTCAGGGCATTGGCCTGTTGTCGACATCATTGTTAGGGACAGGCGTTTTTGCTGTTCCCGCACTGGCTGCCCTGGTGGCGGGTAACAATAGCCTGTGGGCCTGGCCGGTCCTCATTCTTCTAGTCTTCCCCGTAGCGATTGTCTTTGCCGTGCTCGGTCGCCATTACCCCAGCGCCGGCGGTGTGGCACATTTTGTCGGCATGGCCTTTGGCCCTCACCTGGGGCGCGTTACCGGCTGGCTGTTTTTATCGGTGATTCCGGTCGGGCTGCCAGCGGCATTGCACATTGCCGCCGGATTCGGTCAAGCCATGTTTGGCTGGCATGGCTGGCAGCTTTTGTTGGCAGAACTCGGTACGCTGGCGTTGGTTTGGTATGTAGGTTCCCGCGGTGCCAGCTCCAGTGCAAACCTGCAAACGGTCATCGCCGGGCTGATTGTTGCCCTTATCGTTGGCATCTGGTGGGCGGGTGAACTTAAACCCGGCGAAATCCCCTTTCCTGCCATTACCGATATTGAACTGCCAGGGCTATTCGCGGCGCTGTCGGTGATGTTCTGGTGTTTTGTCGGTCTTGAAGCATTCGCACACCTGGCCTCGGAGTTCAAAAAACCGGAGCGAGACTTTCCCCGTGCACTGATGATCGGCCTGCTACTGGCCGGTTCAGTCTACTGGGCATGTACGGTCGTGGTACTACATTTTGGTGCCTATGGTGAGCAAATGGCTGCGGCAGCATCGCTACCTAATATTGTCGTGCAACTGTTTGGCGTACAAGCTCTGTGGGTAGCCTGCATCATTGGTTATCTGGCCTGCTTTGCCAGCCTGAACATTTATATTCAGAGTTTCTCCCGCCTGGTGTGGTCGCAAGCGCAATATAAGCCGGAGAGTTACCTGGCTCGCTTGTCCCCTCGCCATCTTCCGCGCAATGCTTTGAACGCGGTGTTAGCTTGCTGCGTGGTCAGCACATTGTGCATCTATATACTGCAAATCAACCTTGATGCATTAATCATCTATGCCAACGGCATCTTTATTATGATTTATCTGCTGTGCATGCTGGCAGGGTGCCGACTGCTAAAAGGACATTATCGTGCGCTGGCGGTGATTGGCTGTCTGTTGTGTCTGTTGCTGCTGGCAATGGTTGGCTGGAAGAGTCTGTATGCACTGGTTATGCTGGCAGGACTGTGGTTGTTTTTACCCCGCAGGCCGGATAAGGCCGTTACACCGCAATCCGGCAAGTAAAGCCTCGTTGCCGGATGATGCCGCTCACACGGCGTATCCGGCCTACAACGTCATCAATCCCGACGGTCGTCGTCTTTATGATCAAGGCGGTTGCGCTCATCATCTTTACGCTGGAACTCACCGTCAAAGGTCTCGCCCCCACCAGTTCCTGCACTAAAGCCGCCCCCCGGCATACGAGAAAAGCGCAGGTGCGGCAGCAGCTTCATGGTCAGATGCTTCTGCACCGGAGGTAATAAAAGAAGAAGACCAAGGAAATCGGTGAAGAAGCCCGGCAGCACCAGCAGCAAACCAGCAATAATCAGCGACACGCTCTTGATCATTTCTTCAGCAGGACTTTCACCCGCCGCCATTTTTTGTTGCATCAACAAAAAGTTCTTAAACCCTTGGTTACGAACCAGAGACATACCGATAACCGAGGTAAAAATGACCAAAATCAGCGTCATCAGAACACCCATAACATGGGCAACCTGAATGAAAATAGATATCTCTATGTAAACATAGAGAAAAATGGCAAGTAATGGTATCCAGCGCAAAGGACTCTCCTGTAAATAACAGCCGTTTTCGCCACGTCTGTCCGAATGGTTATGTGACTCGCATCGGAAAGATGTGGGGGGAAT
The DNA here is from genome assembly GCF_005280945.1 of Citrobacter sp. wls718. NCBI lineage: Bacteria > Pseudomonadati > Pseudomonadota > Gammaproteobacteria > Enterobacterales > Enterobacteriaceae > Citrobacter > Citrobacter sp. wls718. Next base: position 7,573 of record NZ_SZWV01000051.1, on the reverse strand, counting down.
TAGCAAAATTTCAAGCGGGTTCTACACTTATTTTTGGTATTAATCCTAAAGGGGTGATCCATTTCACAGAATAATAATTAAGGGGTAATTTCCGCGTTTTAAGTGATCCAGATTACGGTAGAAATCCTGAACCAGCATATGATCTCGGGTATCAGACCGATGCAGGGGATAATCGTCGGTCGAGAAACAATCGAAATCACATATATCCTGTGTGTTTAGTAAAAAATCATTGGCAGCTTGAAAAAGAAGGTTCACATGTTAAACAACATTCGTATCGAAGAAGACTTGTTGGGTACCAGGGAAGTTCCAGCGGACGCCTACTACGGTGTTCATACTCTGAGAGCGATTGAAAACTTCTACATTAGCAACAACAAAATCAGCGATATCCCTGAATTTGTTCGCGGTATGGTAATGGTGAAAAAGGCAGCGGCCCTGGCCAATAAAGAGCTGCAAACCATTCCTAAGAGTGTGGCAAATGCCATCATCGCAGCATGTGATGAAGTTCTGAATAACGGAAAATGCATGGATCAGTTCCCGGTAGATGTTTACCAGGGTGGTGCGGGTACCTCCGTCAACATGAACACCAACGAAGTGCTGGCCAATATCGGTCTGGAACTGATGGGTCACCAGAAAGGTGAATATCAGTACCTGAATCCGAACGACCACGTGAACAAATGTCAGTCTACCAACGACGCTTATCCGACCGGCTTCCGTATCGCTGTTTACGCATCCATCATCAAACTGATTGATGCCCTTAACCAACTGCGTGAAGGCTTCGAACAAAAAGCTGTTGAATTCCAGGACATCCTGAAAATGGGTCGTACCCAGCTGCAGGATGCTGTACCGATGACTCTCGGTCAGGAATTCCGTGCTTTCAGCGTTCTGTTGAAAGAAGAAGTGAAGAACATTGGCCGTACTGCTGAGCTGCTGCTGGAAGTTAACCTCGGCGCAACCGCAATCGGTACAGGTCTGAACACCCCGAAAGAGTACTCTCCGCTGGCTGTACAGAAACTGGCTGAAGTGACTGGTTTTGCCTGTGTTCCGGCTGAAGACCTGATTGAAGCAACGTCCGACTGTGGCGCATACGTTATGGTGCACAGCGCACTGAAACGTCTGGCTGTTAAGATGTCCAAAATCTGTAACGACCTGCGTTTGCTCTCCTCTGGCCCACGTGCCGGCCTGAACGAGATCAACCTGCCGGAACTGCAGGCGGGCTCTTCCATCATGCCAGCAAAAGTAAACCCGGTTATCCCGGAAGTCGTCAACCAGGTGTGCTTTAAAGTCATCGGTAACGACATCACCGTCACCATGGCGTCTGAAGCAGGTCAGCTGCAGTTGAACGTTATGGAACCGGTTATTGGCCAGGCGATGTTTGAATCTATCCACATCCTGAGCAACGCTTGCTATAACCTGCTGGAAAAATGCGTTAGCGGCATTACGGCTAACAAAGAAGTGTGTGAAGCATTCGTGTATAACTCTATCGGTATCGTGACCTATCTGAACCCGTTCATCGGTCACCACAACGGCGATATCGTCGGTAAAATCTGTGCCGAAACCGGTAAGAGCGTGCGTGAAGTTGTCCTTGAACGTGGCCTGCTGACCGAAGCTGAGCTGGACGATATCTTCTCTGCTCAGAACCTGATGCACCCTGCTTATAAAGCAAAACGTTATACTGATGAAAGCGAACAGTAATCGTGTAGGGTAGTACCAGAGAAGGCACGTCAGATGACGTGCCTTTTTTCTTGCACGAAGTTACTTAAAAACAACAATTTAATATCAACTTGTTAAACAACAAGGAAGGCTAATATGATAGTTTTAGAACTTATCATCGTTTTGCTGGCAATCTTTTTAGGTGCCAGACTTGGGGGTATCGGTATTGGATTTGCAGGTGGGCTGGGTGTTCTGGTTCTCGCCGCTATTGGCGTAAAACCGGGTAACATTCCGTTCGATGTTATTTCCATTATCATGGCGGTCATCGCTGCCATTTCTGCTATGCAGATTGCAGGTGGTCTGGACTATTTGGTTCACCAAACTGAAAAACTGCTGCGTAAGAACCCAAAATACATCACGATCCTTGCACCGATCGTGACCTATTTCCTGACTATCTTTGCAGGTACAGGCAACATCTCTCTGGCAACGCTGCCGGTTATCGCTGAAGTGGCGAAGGAACAAGGCATCAAACCTTGCCGTCCGCTGTCTACTGCAGTGGTTTCTGCACAGATTGCGATTACTGCGTCGCCAATCTCCGCAGCTGTGGTGTACATGTCTTCCGTCATGGAAGGTCATGGCATCAGCTACATCCACCTGCTGTCCGTGGTCATTCCGTCCACGCTGCTGGCGGTACTGGTGATGTCCTTCCTGGTCACTATGCTGTTCAACTCCAAGCTGTCTGACGATCCGATTTACCGTAAACGTCTGGAAGAAGGCCTGGTCGAACTGCGCGGTGAAAGACAAGTTGAAATCAAAGCGGGCGCAAAAACCTCCGTATGGTTGTTCCTGCTGGGCGTAGTTTGCGTGGTGGCTTACGCCATTATCAACAGCCCAAGCCTCGGTCTGGTCGCTAAACCGCTGATGAACACTACCAACGCCATCCTGATCATCATGCTGAGCATCGCGACGCTGACCACGATCATCTGCCGCGTTGAAACGGACTCTATCCTGAACTCCAGCACCTTCAAAGCCGGTATGAGCGCCTGTATTTGTATCCTGGGCGTTGCATGGCTGGGTGATACTTTCGTCTCTCATAACATTGACTGGATCAAAGAGACTGCAGGTAGCGTCATTCAGGGTCATCCGTGGCTGCTGGCTGTCATCTTCTTCTTTGCTTCTGCACTGCTGTACTCTCAGGCAGCAACGGCAAAAGCTCTGATGCCGATGGCTCTGGCACTGAACGTTTCTCCGTTGACCGCTGTCGCATCCTTCGCGGCTGTTTCTGGCCTGTTCATTCTGCCAACTTACCCAACGCTGGTTGCGGCGGTTCAGATGGATGACACCGGGACAACCCGCATCGGTAAATTCGTCTTTAACCATCCGTTCTTCATCCCGGGTACGCTGGGTGTGGTACTGGCTGTCTGCTTCGGCTTCCTGCTGGGCAGCTTCATGCTGTAAGTTTTACCTGCAGGGCGCCTGTGCTCCCTGCAGTTCCTCTCCCCCGTCTCGCTTTGACTAACATCCTTCTTCCGTCCGTTGTATAGTGACTCCTCTCTTGCTGGTTACTCTGTGCTTTCGAGGTGTTTATGCTTGATGTAAAGAATCAGGATATCTCCATCCCCGATACCGTTGTCGTGCTCTGTACCGCCCCGGATGAAGCAACCGCTCAGGATCTGGCCGCTAAAGTGCTGGCGGAAAAACTGGCCGCCTGCGTCACACTGCTGCCCGGCGCTACCTCCCTCTATTATTGGGAAGGCAAGCTGGAGCAGGAATATGAAGTCCAGATGATCTTAAAAACCGCAGTTTCACACCAGCAAGCACTTCTCGATTGCCTGAAGTCACATCACCCGTACCAAACACCTGAACTTCTGGTTTTACCCGTCACTCACGGAGATTTTGATTACCGCTCATGGCTCAACGCATCCTTACGCTGATCCTGCTGCTCTGCAGCACATCAACTTTTGCTGGCTTATTTGACGCACCAGGTCGCTCGCAGTTTGTCCCGGCCGACCAGGCATTTGTGTTCGATTTTCAGCAAAACCAACACGATCTGAACCTCTCCTGGCAGGTCAAAGACGGCTATTATCTATATCGTAAACAGATAAGCATAACCCCATCTCAGGCCGAGACTGCCGAGGTAAAATTGCCGCCCGGGGTCTGGCATGAAGATGAGTTTTACGGCAAAAGTGAAATTTATCGTCAGCAGTTGACTATCCCTGTCACCGTCAAGCAGGCTGCTGCGGGTGCGACGCTAACGGTTACCTACCAGGGCTGTGCCGACGCCGGGTTCTGTTATCCGCCTGAGACAAAAACCGTGCCATTACGTGAAGTGGCGGCCAGTGCAGAAGCACCACCGACGACCTCTTCAGCAACGGTATCGCCAGAAGAACAACCACAACCCACGACCCAACTGCCGTTCTCCGCATTGTGGGCACTGCTGATCGGGATTGGCATTGCCTTTACACCTTGCGTCCTGCCGATGTACCCGCTGATTTCCGGTATCGTGCTAGGTGGAAAACAGCGCTTATCAACCGGACGAGCACTACTGCTAACCTTTATCTATGTCCAGGGAATGGCGCTCACCTACACCGCGCTGGGTCTGGTGGTTGCCGCTGCGGGGTTACAGTTCCAGGCGGCGCTACAGCATCCTTATGTCCTGGTTGGCCTTGCTATCGCCTTTACGCTGCTGGCTTTATCGATGTTTGGCCTGTTCACGCTACAGCTGCCTTCATCACTGCAAACACGCCTTACGTTAATGAGTAACCGTCAGCAAGGTGGCTCTCCCGGCAGCGTATTTACAATGGGGGCGATTGCCGGTCTGATCTGTTCGCCTTGCACCACCGCCCCACTGAGCGCAATTCTGCTGTATATCGCTCAGAGTGGAAACATGTGGCTAGGCGGCGGCACGCTGTATCTGTACGCGCTGGGAATGGGACTGCCCCTGATGCTCATTACCGTCTTTGGTAACCGTCTGCTACCGAAAAGCGGCCCGTGGATGGAGCATGTCAAAACCGCCTTTGGTTTTGTCATCCTGGCGCTTCCCGTATTTTTACTGGAACGTATTATCGGTGACGAGTGGGGGATCCGCTTGTGGTCGTTACTCGGCGTCGCGTTCTTTAGCTGGGCCTTCATTACCAGTCTGCAAGCCAAACGCCCATGGATGCGCCTTGTGCAAATAGCCCTGCTCGCCGCCGCTCTGGTGAGCGTACGTCCCTTGCAGGACTGGGCATACGGTACGCCGCATGCACAAACGCAGGCACATCTGAACTTCAAACCCATCGCGACGGTTGATGCGTTAAATCAGGCGCTGGCAGAGGCAAAAGGTAAGCCGGTGATGCTGGATCTGTATGCCGACTGGTGCGTAGCCTGCAAAGAATTTGAGAAATACACCTTCAGCGATCCGCTGGTTCAACAGGCATTAAGCAACACGGTATTACTGCAGGCGGACGTCACGGCAAATAATGCCCAAGATGTCGCACTGCTGAAGCATCTGCAGGTTTTAGGGCTGCCAACCATTTTGTTTTTTGATGCTCAGGGTAAAGAGCAGCCAAACGCGCGGGTAACAGGCTTTATGGATGCCGCAACATTTAGCGCACATTTGCACGATCGCCAACCGTGAGCGACACTTGCAAAAGGAAAACGGAGGAGAATACCGTGCAACGTGAAGATGTCCTGGGAGAAGCCCTGAAATTACTTGAGGTGCAAGGGATAGCCAATACCACGCTGGAAATGGTGGCCGACCATATTGATTATCCGCTTGATGAGCTGCAGCGCTTCTGGCCCGATAAAGAGGCCATCTTGTACGATGCCCTGCGGTACCTTAGCCAACGGGTAGATATCTGGCGGCGTCAGCTTCTGCTTGATGACACCCTGAGCGCTGAGCAGAAGTTACTGGCTCGCTATAACGCCCTGGCCGAATGTGTGAGCAACAATCGTTACCCCGGCTGCCTGTTCATCGCCGCCTGTACCTTCTACCCTGACCCTGGCCACCCTATCCATCAACTTGCGGATCAACAAAAAAAGGCGGCCCATGATTTTACCCATGAACTGCTGACGACGCTGGAAGTTGACGACCCGGCGATGGTCGCCAAACAGATGGAACTGGTGCTTGAAGGTTGCCTGAGCCGCATGCTGGTCAATCGTAGCCAGGCCGACGTGGAAACGGCACACCGGCTGGCGGAAGACATCCTGCGCTTCGCTCAATGTCGTATGGGCGGTGCGCTGACCTAAGCAAACATCCCCGCCCATGCGGAGATAAGCAGACACAGCGCCATCACCCGTTGAAAACGCACCATCGCCGTGGTGGTGCGAAACACCCTGTTTACCGCCTTACCCAGCCACGCCCAGCACAACAAGCACGCCACAGATATCAGTAAGAACCACAGCGCCATTAGCGCGACATCCCGCAGCATATGCTCACCCGTAGGGGCAAACAGACTCACCACCGCCAGCGCCATCATCCACGTTTTGGGATTGATAATCTGCAACAGTGCCGCTGCTTTGGCAGTAAAGCGATGGCGCGTTTGCCCAGCAATATTCGTTGCCGGAGCACAAAACAGCTGCCAGCTCATCCATGTCAGCCACAGTACACCCGCCCAGCTCATCACCTGGCGTACCAGCGGATACTGGCGCAGCAGTTCACCTGCACCGGCTCCAGATATCAGCACAATGGCGCTGGCGGCCACACAGCCGCTGACAAGCGCAGGCAGTGTGGCTCTCACACCATAATGCTGGCTGCTGGTCAGCACAAGAATATTGGTGGGGCCTGGCGTTATCGAAGCAACAAAAGCAAACAGCAAGTACGGCATAATATTCACAGGTGACTCCTTATTATTGGAGTCCTGACTGTGCCGTTATTTATTGGAAACGTCTGGAAGGTTTGTGCACAACTTACGGTAATGTGCAGGCGTAATCCTGTACGCCCGCTGGAACCAGCGCCCAAGATGACTTTGATCGGCAAAGCCCAGCGTTGTCGCCACAGCGACGGGCTGTTCCCCTCGCGCCAGGAGCTGACGTGCTTTTGCCAGCCGCAACTGGATAAGCCAGGCATGCGGTGCCATATGGAATTCTCGTTTGAAACTGCGGGTCAGGGTAAAGCGGTCTGTCCCTGTCTCCCGTGCCAGATCGGAAAGGCCGATATTGTCGCCCATATGCGCATGCATATAGTCCCGCGCTCGATGCGCCATTGCACAACCCTGTATTTGTGATGGCAGACGCTTATGCCACCGACAATGTGCCGTGAGCTGAGTCAGCAAATTATCCATATTGCTTTGCTGCACGATACGCATTTCATCGGTATGCAGTGAACCAAATGTCTCACCAATCGCCCGAACCAGATGCGGCTCACGGGTCAGCGTTTGGTTAAAGTGCAGTGAATAGCTACCCGGAGTAGCCTCGTACAGCCCATGTAACGTGTGGGTCAGCCACTGTTCATCAAGGTAAAAGGTCAGATAGGTAAAACCGCCTGCAACCGGGGCATCACCATCATGGATTTCACCCGGTTCTAGCAGAAACGCATCACCCGGCTGGCTGTGATGACGCTCCCGGCGACAGTGAAACTGCTGGGTACCGGAAAGGGTGATCCCCACCAGATAGCTGTCATGCCAGTGCGGGTCAAAGGCATGGCCTTCAAAGTGCGCCTTAATAGTCTCAATACCGGTATCGGCATGCTGTCGTAGTTCAAGCCAGTCGTTTGCCATACTGCCCTCCTCTCGCTGCCAGCATTGCCTGGTTAAATCACACCTGTCTGGAAGATTTGTGCAAACTTCAGGCATAAACGTACAGACTGCCGTAATATTAAGCGGTTGAACAGCTTTTCACGATATTTGATTGACTGCCAGGCGTGAATGCGGTTTAATGCGCCCCGTTGCCCGGATAGCTCAGTCGGTAGAGCAGGGGATTGAAAATCCCCGTGTCCTTGGTT
>NZ_SZWV01000052.1:87028-95725 GCF_005280945.1 Citrobacter sp. wls718 | reverse complement strand
GGAAATATAGGGGCCAATCCATCGATAATATCAGACATAAAAATAAGTAGGCAAATTAGAAACTCTAAATTTACTTTTAATTATTATTAATGAAAAATTCGACGCGTTTCTTCGAAATAAGTCCATGCCCATGCGGACAAAAGTAGTCCACAGCACCGCAGGCTTTTAATATCTGGAGTTGCTGATGACACTCCGGACAACGCGCTTCAAGCTGAATATCTTTATGACAGTTTTCGCAGTGCGCCGCTCCGTTTTGTGGCTCTACTGGTGTATGACAATCCGGGCAAGTAACCGACATGATAACTCCTTGAGATAATTTTCACTGTCTGGATTTTAACACGATTCACCGAATGAATGAGACCGACGCCGATGCGGACACCTCAAATGGTGCAAAGATGCGGTAGTGATAAACAGGGGATGGTGTGGTATGGGCTGGATTGCCGGGGCATAACGCCACCCCGGCGAAATGGAGAGATTACTTCGCGTTAGCTGCCGGTTTAGTCTGGGTATTTTCCAGCATACGGCGGATCGGAACAATGAGGACGATCAGGACCGCGGCGCAGATAAGCAGCGCAATGGAGCAACGCGCAAACAGGTCTGGCAGCATATCCAACTGGTCAGCCTTCACGTGACCACCAATCAGGCCTGCGGCCAGGTTACCCAGCGCGCTTGCACAGAACCACAGCCCCATCATCTGACCACGCATTCTTTCTGGCGCCAGCAGCGTCATGGTCGCCAGACCAATTGGGCTCAGGCACAGTTCGCCGAGCGTCAGCATCAGGATACTGCCCACCAGCCAGAATGGAGAAACGCCCGCGCCGCCATTTGTCAGCACATCCTGCGCCGCCAGCATCATTATGCCAAAGCCTGCCGCCGCACAGAGAATGCCGATAACAAACTTGGTGATACTGCTTGGGCGAATGTTCATGCTCGCAAGTTTAGGCCACGCCCAACTGAATACCGGCGCAAGCAGGATGATAAACAGGGCGTTAATCGACTGGAACCACACGGCCGGGATTTCAAAGTCCCCGATCATACGGTTAGTGTAGTCGTTGGCAAACAGGTTAAACGAAGTCGGTTTCTGCTCAAACGCAGACCAGAAAAACGCCGCAGAAACCAGCAATATAAAGCAGACCAGCAGTCTGGCGCGTTCTTTACGGTTCAGGCCCGCAAAGACAAACAAGTAGATGAAATAACAGGCGACGGATGCCGCAATCACGTACACCAGCATGCTGGCTACCGCAACCGGGTTAATCACAATCACACCCTGCGCAATCAGCGTAACAACGACGGCCACACCCGCAGCCAGCGCGAGTAACCACGCCCCGACACCGTTTTTCTTCGCTACCGGGTTGTTCCAGGTGGAGTCCAGCCCCACTTCGCTATCGTAACGTTTCATCGCCGGTACGGCAAAGATACGGAAGATAATCAAAGCTACCAGCATCCCGATACCGCCAATACCAAAACCCCAGTGCCAGCCATGCGTTTTAATCAGCCAGCCTGAGATCAACGGTGCTATGAATGAACCGATGTTGATACCCATATAGAACAGCGAGAAACCGCCATCACGGCGCGCATCGCCTTTTTTATACAGCGTACCGACCATGACCGAAATACAGGTCTTAAACAGACCAGAACCCAGCACGATGAACATCAGGCCGATAAAGAACAGGTTGTTACCCATGATGGCAGAGAGCGCAATCGACAGGTGGCCGAGCGCAATCAGAATAGAGCCATACCACACCGCTTTCTGCTGGCCGAGCCAGTTATCCGCCAGCCAGCCCCCCGGCAGTGCAGCGAGATACATGGTACCGGCAAAGATACCGACAATCGCAGAGGCATTTTCACGCGCCAGCCCCATTCCACCGTCATAAACGGTGGCTGCCATAAATAAGATCAGTAACGGACGGATGCCGTAAAACGAAAAACGCTCCCACATCTCCGTGAAAAATAGCGAGCCTAGCGGATAGGGATGGCCGAAGAACGTTCGGCTTTCTTGTGGTTGAGTAGACGGTTGCATAATTCTCCTGAAAAGATATGTGTTGTGCGAGTAAACACCACGCTGTACGCCGGCCAGTTATGTATCTGGTCGATTTTTTTACAGGTAGCGAAAAGTTAATTAGCCATTTGAGGGTCTGGAGCCAGTTTTGTCTAGTACCAACCCCTGCACTTTAAGATGAAAATTCGACAATTGTCTACTTTCTTAGATTTAAACTTGGTCAAAAAAGAATAGTCATTGACATTATACAGACACACAGGACTATAAACAGACGAAAAAAACCCGCGACAAGCGCGGGTTTTCATAATCAGCAAGGGTTACTTACTTTTTTTAATATGTTGAATCAAACGCTTACGCTTGCGCATTTGTGTTGGCGTCAACGTATTACGCTTATTCGCATACGGGTTTTCCCCTTCTTTGAACTGAATACGGATCGGTGTACCCATCACTTCCAGCGACTTACGGAAGTAGTTCATAAGATAACGTTTGTAGGAATCAGGCAGGTCTTTAACCTGGTTGCCGTGAATCACCACAATTGGTGGGTTATAGCCACCAGCATGCGCATATTTCAACTTCACACGACGACCGCGCACCAGCGGCGGCTGGTGATCTTCTGTCGCCATGGTCATGATGCGGGTCAGCATCGCGGTACTGACGCGGCGGGTTGAGCTGTCATACGCTTCACGCACTGACTCAAACAGATTACCCACACCACTGCCGTGCAGCGCAGAGATAAAGTGCACGCGGGCAAAATCGATAAAGCCCAGACGGAAGTCCAGCGTCTCTTTAACCTGCTCTTTCACTTCCTGGGTCAGGCCGTCCCACTTGTTGACGACGATGACAAGTGAGCGCCCACTATTGAGAATAAAGCCCAGTAGCGACAGATCCTGATCGGAAATACCTTCGCGGGCATCAATCACCAGCATCACCACGTTGGCGTCTTCAATCGCCTGCAGCGTCTTGATAACGGAGAATTTTTCTACCGCTTCGGTAATTTTTCCGCGCTTACGCACGCCTGCAGTGTCGATCAGCACATATTCGCGACCGTCACGTTCCATCGGGATATAAATACTGTCACGCGTGGTTCCCGGCATATCGTAAACCACCACGCGGTCTTCGCCGAGAATACGGTTAGTGAGTGTGGACTTACCGACGTTCGGACGCCCGACAATCGCCAGTTTGATTGGCAGATCCTGCGGATTGAAGTCGTCTTCAGGCTCTTCTTCACCGTTTTCTTCGGCTTCCAGCTTCGCCCAGTATTCCGCGTCTTCATCCACTTCTTCCTGCGGCGCTACGTCATCCATCCACGGCAGCAGAACGTGCTCCAGCAGGCTGAGAACACCACGACCGTGAGAAGCTGCGATCGGGTGAATTTCACCTAACCCCAGCGAATAAAAATCAACCACCGCCTGATCCGGATCGAGTCCGTCAGTTTTGTTGGCGACCAGGAAAGTCGGTTTTTGGCGCGAACGCAGATGTTTGGCGATGGCTTCATCTGCCGGCATCAGGCCAGCACGCGCATCAACCATGAACAGCACAACATCCGCTTCTTCGATGGCTAGCAGCGACTGTGCAGCCATGCGGGTTTCGACCCCGTCTTCGGTGCCATCAATACCGCCGGTATCAACACAGATAAACTCGCGTCCTTCAATCTCAGCACGACCGTACTTACGGTCACGAGTCAGACCCGGGAAATCCGCAACCAGCGCATCTCGGGTGCGAGTTAGACGGTTAAATAACGTGGATTTGCCAACGTTAGGGCGCCCGACAAGCGCGACCACAGGTACCATGTTTAAAGCCTCATTTAAAAAATCATCAGACAACGGACGTATTTTTACGCCATTGTTAAAAACAGGAAAACGGCCCCTGCACCAGGAGCCGTTTTTCAAAGCGAGCGGCAGGACGATTAACGCGTAATGGAATACAGCGTACCGTCTTTCGCCTGGATCAGCAGTTTACCATCAGCCGATACTGGCTCGGTCAGGAAACCGGAGCTGTCAACTTTCTGCTGGGCCACAAAGCGGCCATCATCAATGTTAATCCAGTGCAGATAGCCTTCGCTATCGCCGACAACCAGATTGCCATTATACAGCGCCGGAGACGTCAGCAGACGGTGAAGCAGATCGCTCTGCGTCCACAGCGTTACGCCGCCGTCAGTGGTTAACGCCAGCACGCGGTCATTCTGATCTACCAGATAGATACGATTGCCATCGACGATGAAATCATTCACCGAGCCGAGTTCACGTTTCCACATAACCTGGCCGCTGCGCAGATCCAGCGCCGTCAGGTTACCATTATAAGCCAGGGCGTACACAACGCCATTAACGATAACCGGCGTGGTGTCAACATCACTCAGACGATCGATTTCTGTTGGACCGGTCGCCTGAGAAATACGTTGCTGCCAAATCATCTGGCCCTGTTGCATCAGCACAGCGCTCACGCGACCGTTATCACCGCCGACAATCGCCGCACCAAAAGCGCTAGCCGGGGCTGATTCGCCGCGTAACGAAAGCGATGGCATATCCAGGTTGACGGTCCATTTGACGGCACCGTCAGCTTCGTTTAACGCCTGCAGTTGACCGTTGCTGGTGTGAATCAATACCACACCATCACTCACCACCGGGCGAGACAGCGCTTCACCGGCAACACGAGTCTGCCAGGCAATAGTACCGTCGCTGGTATTAAGCGCATAAACCTGGGCTTTTTCGCTGCCGATATAGACGTGACCACCGGAAACCGTCACACCACCAGAAAGCTGTGCAGAGACTCTAGAGAACCAGCCGTCTTTTTCCGCCAGATTGACGGACCAGACTTCTTTGCCATCATCCGCGTTCAGAGCTTTAACGACGCCTGTACGATCCGCCGCATAGACAACGTTATCTGCCAGCGCAGGATGAAGATTGGAATAGAAATCACCAATACCGTTACCTACAGACGTGCTCCAGGCTGTAGACGGAGTAAACTGGTTTTCAACCACCGGTAATGGGGACATCTTAACGACATCTTCTTCGCCACCAAACAGTGAACAGCCGCTTAATAGGGTAACGGAAAGCAGCCCTGGCAGAAGTAATTTACGCAATTGCATCGGGTCCCTCTCAGATGGACAAATTATTGATTTTCATCTGCATCATTTCGCTCAGAGCAGGAGAGGCTTCGCTTTTTACACCCGCTTCCCATGCGCTACGCGCGCCTTGTTTATCGCCTTTGCTCAGCAACGCTTCGCCACGCAGATCGGCGACAATGGCCGCCCACCCTTCACCTTTAATGGTGTCGAGCGTTTTCAGCGCGGTATCCGCTTGTTTAAGCTGAACTTGCACACGCGCAAGACGCAGATTAATCACCGCTTTGAGATTCTCATCGCTGGTCGCCGCCAGTCCTTGTTGCAACTGGGTAGCGGCTTTCTCAAGTTCGTTTTGATCAACAAACTGCTGCGCCAGTTCCATCGACGCTAACGCGCCGTAGGTATTTTTGTTCTCTGCGGCAAATTTCTCTGCGGCAGGAATGCTGTCCTGCTTACCCGCACTGACCGCAGTCACTGTATTTTGATACGCCAGAGAAGCAGAGCGTGTGGACTCCGTCTGATGGCTGGTCCAGTAACGCCAGCCAACCAGTGCGCCAACCCCTAAAATAACCCCAACCACCAGCGCTTTGCCATTTTCGGCAAAGAAGCGTTTTACCGCATCAACCTGGTCGTTTTCGTTCTCGTAAATTTCCACGCTGTCCTTCTCCTTAGCAAGTCAAAGTGCGCAAATGCGCGGCAACGCTATCCTGCGCTACTGCCGTTTGCTCACCAGTGCGCAAATCCTTCACTACAACAGTACCGTCAGCCACTTCGGACTCACCCAGTACCAGTGCAACGCGAGCGCCCCACTTATCGGCGCGAGCAAACTGTTTCTTAAAGTTGCCGCCACCGTGGTTTGTCATCAGTTTTACGCCCGGAACTTCATCGCGCAGACGTTCAGCCAGCGCCATTGCCGCCGACTGCGTATCTGTACCTGAAGCGATCAGGTATATATCGACAACAGGAGAAGCAATAAATTCCGGATTAACTGCCTGAACTAACAAAACAAGTCGTTCCAGACCCATCGCGAAGCCAACCGCTGGCGTAGCACGACCGCCAAGTTGCTCGACCAGACCGTCATAACGACCGCCCGCACACACGGTACCCTGCGAGCCCAGGCTGCTGGTGACCCACTCAAATACGGTACGGTTGTAGTAGTCGAGACCACGAACCAGTCGTTGGTTAACGGTGTAAGCAATACCTGCTGACTCCAGCAGCGTACACAGACCGGCGAAATGCGCGCGTGAATCCTCATCCAGGTAGTCGCTCAGCGCCGGAGCGTCGTTGAGCAGCGCCTGCACTTCCGGATTTTTGGAATCGAGTACACGCAGCGGGTTGGTATACATGCGACGCTTGCAATCTTCGTCCAGTTTGTCTTTATGCTGTTCCAGGTACGCCACCAATGCATCTCGGTAGTTAGCACGGGCTTCCAGAGAACCGATGGAGTTCAGTTCAAGGCTAACATGCTGAGAAATACCCAGTGCACGCCACCAGCGAGCGGTCAGCATAATCAGCTCAGCATCAATGTCCGGGCCTTGCAGGCCAAACACTTCGACACCCAGCTGATGGAATTGGCGATAGCGACCTTTTTGCGGGCGCTCGTGGCGGAACATCGGTCCGATATACCACAGACGCTGTTCCTGATTGTACAGGAGACCATGTTCGATGCCGGCGCGTACGCAGCCAGCCGTTCCTTCAGGACGCAAAGTCAGGCTATCGCCATTACGGTCCTCAAAGGTGTACATCTCTTTTTCAACCACGTCGGTCACTTCACCGATCGCGCGTTTGAATAACGGGGTCTGCTCTACAATCGGCAAGCGGATTTCACTGTAACCGTAGCTGCCGAGCACGTTTTTAAGAGTGCCTTCAATGCGCTGCCAGATGGCGGTTTCGCCAGGCAGATAATCGTTCATGCCGCGAATGGCTTGAATGTTTTTTGCCACGTTTATTCTCTTTATGGATATAAAAATGAACCCTCAGCGCTAACCCGAACAATGCGGGCGCCATGCGGGTTCAATCATACACGGGAAGCACGCCGCTTCCCATCACGTTGTTATTTTTCAACCTGCTGCACGTCAATTCGACGCGCTTCGTCCAGGATGCTGGCTTTGGCACGAATACGGGCTTCTAGCTGGGTAATCATATCGTCGTTATCGATACGATCCTTACGTACACCGTCTTCATACAGGCCGCTTTTCTTGTTGCCACCCGTCACGCCGAGCGTGGAAACCAACGCTTCACCAGGACCGTTTACCACACAGCCGATGATCGAAACGTCCATTGGCGTGATGATGTCTTCCAGACGCTGTTCCAGCGCATTCACCGTACCGATAACGTCAAATTCCTGACGAGAACAGGTTGGGCAGGCGATAAAGTTGATCCCGCGCGCGCGAATGCGCAGCGATTTCAGAATATCGAAGCCTACTTTGATCTCTTCTACCGGATCGGCCGCCAGAGAAACGCGCAGCGTATCGCCGATCCCTTCTGACAACAGCAAACCCAGGCCAATCGCGGACTTCACCGATCCGCTGCGTGCGCCACCGGCTTCGGTGATCCCCAGATGCAGCGGCTGATCGATCTGTTTGGCTAACAGACGATAAGATTCAACGGCAAGGAACACATCAGAGGCTTTAACGCTCACTTTGAACTGGTCGAAGTTCAGACGATCGAGATGATCCACATGACGCATAGCTGATTCCAGCAGCGCCTGCGGCGTGGGTTCGCCGTATTTTTCCTGCAGATCTTTTTCCAGCGATCCGGCGTTAACGCCGATGCGGATAGGAATGTTGTTATCGCGAGCGCAGTCCACCACCATGCGAATACGCTCTTCATTACCGATATTGCCGGGGTTGATACGCAGACAGTCGACCCCGTATTCCGCTACTTTCAGCGCGATACGGTAGTCAAAGTGAATATCGGCAACCAGCGGGACTGTGACTTGCTGTTTGATAAGCTTGAACGCTTCTGCAGCATCCATTGTCGGTACAGAGACTCGGACAATGTCAGCCCCAACGCGTTCCAGCGCTTTGATTTGATTGACCGTCGCCGCCACATCCGTTGTCCGCGTATTGGTCATAGACTGTACGGCGATGGGCGCGCCATCACCAATCGGCACATTCCCAACGTAAATGCGTGTCGATTTTCTACGTTGAATTGGAGCCTGATTATGCATTAAAAAATCTCCCGCATTGCCGTCTGTTACTGAGCCGCTGGTTGTTCGGCATTTACGGTCAGACGCGCAACCTGGTTAGTTCTGATAAAACGACTCAGGTCGACAGGTTTACCCTGGAACTGAATCTGCACTGCTGCCGGTGCACCAATTTTCAGTTTGTACGGTGCCTGGCCGACAAGATTTAACGTGCCATCTTTACGCTGCATACCGCTAAACAGTTTTTTACCGGTCGCATCACTGACTTCCAGCCAGCAGTCGGCGGTAAAATTCATCACCAGCGCGTTAGGATCGGCGGCTGGTGTTGTCACACCCGCTTGATCGGTCGGCAAAGGTGCCGCCGTAGCCGGTGAGGTTGGCGCCGTTGTCGCTGTGTCTACGTTGGCCTGAGACGGTGCCACTACCGCATTCTGTTGCGCATCTGCAGCAGGTGCTGGCACTGTGGCAGCGTCAGGTGCTGACGCTGCG